>JAUNRL010000009.1:0-4814 GCA_030535715.1 Bacillota bacterium | reverse complement strand
TGAAACTGTACGACGGCGGGGTATTCCTGATCAACGGAACCGACGTGATCCCCGAGAGGGACGCAGACCGGGCCCAAAGGCAATACGGACTGGAACTGAATCGGGACGAGGTGAGAAAGGGAACCATCGCCTGGTCGATCCTGCAGGCCCACAACAAATCCGCGGATGCGGATCATCTGCGGATCCGTTTTGACGCGATGGCTTCCCATGACATCACCTTCGTAGGCATTATTCAGACGGCGAGAGCTTCGGGCATGAAACAGTTTCCGCTGCCCTATGTGCTGACCAACTGCCACAATTCTCTCTGCGCCGTTGGCGGGACCATCAACGAGGACGATCACGTCTTCGGCCTGTCCGCGGCGAAAAAGTACGGCGGCATTTTCGTGCCTCCCCACATTGCGGTCATCCATCAGTACATGCGGGAGACCCAGGCCGGCTGCGGGAAGATGATCCTCGGCTCCGACAGCCATACCCGCTACGGCGCTCTGGGCACTATGGCCGTGGGCGAGGGCGGCGGCGAGCTGGTCAAGCAGTTGCTGGAGGATACCTGGGACATCGACTATCCCGGAGTGATCAATGTGCACCTGACAGGTGCACCCCGGCCTGGCGTCGGCCCCCAGGACATCGCCCTGGCCATCATCGGTGCCGTATACGAAAACGGATATGTGAAGAATAAAGTGATGGAGTTCACCGGCCCGGGTATCGCCTCCATGACGACGGACTTCCGCAACGCCGTGGACGTGATGACCACGGAAACCACTTGCCTGTCCTCCATCTGGAAAACCGACGAGGACACGAAGGCCTTCCTGACTCTCCACGGCCGCGCCGGAGACTACCGGCAGCTGGATCCGGCGCAGGTGGCCTGGTATGATGGCTGTGCTGCGCTGGATCTGTCAGAGGTGGAGCCCATGATCGCGTTGCCTTTTCATCCGTCCAACACCTATACGCTGAAACAGCTGAACGACAACGGGGAAGAGATTTTCCGGTCGGTCGAGGAGAACGCGAAGGAGATTATGTCTAATCCGGACATCGACTTCACTCTGCGGGACAAGATCGCTGACGGAAAGATCCGCGTGCAGCAGGGCATCATCGCCGGATGCGCCGGGGGCAACTTCTGCAACGTGATGGACGCCGCCCGCATCCTGAAAGGCGCGAGCTGCGGAAGCGATGTCTTCAATCTGTCCGTTTATCCGTCCTCCCAGGCGGTCTATATGGATCTGATCAGGAAGGGCGCGGTCACCGATCTCATGGCGGCCGGCGCGGTGATGAAGACGGCCTTCTGCGGGCCCTGCTTCGGTGCCGGGGACACGCCGGCCAACAACGGCCTGTCCATCCGCCACACCACACGGAACTTCCCTAGCCGGGAGGGCTCCAAGCCGGGGGCGGGTCAGCTGGCAGCTGTAGCGCTGATGGACGCCCGCTCCATCGCGGCGACTGCGGCAAACGGCGGCGTGCTGACGCCGGCCACAGAGATGGCCGATTTCCTCACCAGAGAGGCGCCGGAGTACGATTACGATCCGTTCGTTTACGAGGCCAGGGTCTGGGAAGGCTTCGGCAAAGGCAATCTCGGCGCGGAGCTGATCTGCGGCCCCAACATCAAAGACTGGCCCGGGCAGGAGCCTCTGGCGGAGAACATTCTGCTGAAGGTCTGTGCGAAGATCATGGATCCGGTGACGACCACCGACGAACTGATTCCCTCCGGGGAAACCTCCTCCTACCGATCCAATCCCCTGGGATTGGCGGAGTTCACCCTGTCCCGGCGGGACCCGGAGTATGTGGCCCGCTCCAAGGCGGTGAGAGCCATGGAGGAGGCCAGACTGACGGGGGGTGGCAGGCAGCCGGCAGATCTGCGGGCCGCGCTTAAGGCCGCGGCGGAGATCACACCCGATGCCCCGGCGGAAGAGATCGAAATCGGTTCCGTGATCTACTGCGTCCGGCCGGGAGACGGTTCGGCCAGAGAGCAGGCGGCCAGCTGCCAGCGGGTGCTGGGCGGGTTGGCCAATATCTGCGAGGAGTACGCAACCAAGCGTTACCGCTCGAATGTGATGAACTGGGGCATGCTGCCCTTCCAGATGAAGGGCGAGCCGCCCTTTGCCGTCGGCGATTACCTCTATGTTCCCGGCGCCCGGGCGGCCCTGGATACGGACATGGAGAACATCCCGGCTTACGTGATCAGCGCCGGCGCACCGGCCGGAGAAGAGCCTGCTGAAGCTGCGCCGGTCAGAACAATCTCCCTGACGATCGCCGGCATGACGGAAACGGAGAAAGAAATCGTGAAGGCCGGCTGCCTGATCAACTTCAACCGGAACAGGGAAAAGTAAGGGCACGCGGCAACAGAGAAATCAGCCGAAAGAGAACAGATATGAACAAGATGGACAGAAAAAGAGCAAAGGGTAAGGAAAAGGGTGTGTTGCTGCCGGTGTTTTCCCTGCCTTTTCCTGTGGGATCGGTTGCTTTTCTCGGGAAGCCTGCGACTTCGTGGGCAGGCTGCGTCTGTGACGGTCCCGGGATTCCGAAGGCGTCGACATGGCATCCTTCAACAGCGGCGACTTCACCCGGACGGCGCAGGAGAGCTACCGGGCAGTGAAGGAATATGCTGATCGAATCTGGTGCACGGAGCCGGTTGCCGGCAGAGAGGAAGGTGGAAGATGAATATACTGATCGCCAACGACGACGGCGTTGAAGCCCGCGGGCTTCACGAACTGGCCCGGGCGCTTCATGAGGAGGCGGGAGCGGACATCTATGTCTGCGCGCCGGACGGACAGCGCAGTGCCTCGGGCCACGGCATCACCGTCAATGATCCCATCGCTATCCGGCAGGCGCAGATGGACAACGTGGAGACCGCCTATGTGATTTCCGGTCTTCCGGCGGATTGCGTCAAGGCAGGACTGGAGTTCCTGCGCCGGGCGGGGATACATATCGACATGGTCTTCTCCGGGATCAACCATGGTGGGAATCTGGGCACGGACACCCTGTATTCCGGAACCGTGTCGGCGGCTTTGGAGGGTTGCCTTTGCGGCATCCCGTCCGTTGCGGTTTCGGTGGACAGTCACCACGCGGAACACTTCGATTATGCCTGTGAACTGGCGGTCAGCGCGGCGAAGAGCCTCTGGCGCCGGATTGAAGCGGGGACGGCGGATCACCGGACGGTGCTGAACATCAACGTGCCCAACAAACCCCGGGAGGAGATCAAAGGGCTGCGGTTTACCCGCCTGGGGGAGCGCAAATACCTGGAGCTGTTCTTTTCGAAGGACGGGGACGGTGAGGCGAAGATTCCGGGAGAATTTCGCTACACCGGCGAGCCGGTGCAGTATGAGGGTCTGCCGCCCGATGTGGATGTGGCGGCAAGCCAGGAAGGCTGCGCCAGCATTACGCCCATTCACACGGATCTGACCAGTTACGGCATGATCGACGAAATCAAAAGCTGGAACCTGGGGTGAACCCGGGGTCGGAAGTAAAGCAATACGAAGACAAACCAACGAGGAGGATACGCAGATGAAACTGAACAGGGACGACACCATATTTGTGGTTATCGATTTTCAGGAAAAGCTGATGCCGGTCATGCACGACCGGGAAGTGTTGGAGGACAGGGTGTGCCGCCTGGCCAGCGGGATGAAGAAACTGGGCATTCCCCACATCGTTACCCAGCAGTACACGAAGGGCATCGGGCAGACGATCCCTTCCGTCGCCGAGGCGGTCGGGAAGTTCACTCCCATCGACAAGACCACCTTCAGCTGCATGGCCAACGAGGAATTCCGGACGCAGCTGGAGGCCGCAGGCCGGCAGACCGCCGTCGTCTGCGGCATTGAAGCCCACATCTGCCTGCAGCAGACTGTGCTGCACCTGCTGGCGAAGGGATACCGGGTCTACGTCCCGGTGGACTGTGCGTCTTCCCGCAGCGAGGAGGACAGGAAGTGGAGCTTCGACCGGATGGGGAAGGCCGGCGCGGTGATGACAACCTACGAAGCCATTCTCTACGAGCTGCTGGGCGATGCGAAAACCGAGGAATTCAAGGCGATTTCAAAGATCGTCAAATAACGATGCGCGCGGGAGCGCAGGAGGACAATGATGTATATCTTTGACCACCGCATTACCATTGAGGACAGAGAAACGCTGGAGAAATATCTGAACGGCTTCGAGTACAAGACATCCGGCCTGTCCTTTTCCGCTCAATATATGTGGCGGGAAATCAATCAGTTCAGCTGGGACATGGTTGGCGATTACATGTGCATCGCCGGGGTCAGTCACCTGGAGCTGGAAGAGGGAATAGAATTGCCTTTCCTTTTTCCTCCCCTGACGGCGACGGGAAAATACGACCGGAAAAAGCTTCGGGAGACGATTCTGGATGCAAAGACAATCTTCGACCGGCAAGGGCATCCGTTCAGTCTGCGGTTGGTGCCCTTTCATCTGATGGAGATCATCGAGGAGGCGGTGCCGGAGCTGCGCTGGCAGGATGACCGGCCCAATTACGATTACATCTACCTGACCCAGGATCTGATTGATTTGAAGGGACGGGGGTTTCACAGCAAGAAGAATCACCTCAACTACTTTAAGAAAACCTATGATTACAGGTACGTGGAGATGACCTCGGATATGGCGGACGATGCCATGACTTTCATCGCGGAATTCAACCGGCGAAAAAACGTGCCGGCGCACGAAATGGAGATGCTGAAAATGGAGGAGCAGGCCATGGATGACGTGCTCCGTAATATTGAGGCGGTGGGTTACAGCGCCGGAGCGATTCTTATCGACGGGAAGATCGAAGCTATCGCCATCGGCGGCCGGCTGGGCGGCAACATGATCACCGAGCATGT
>JAUNRL010000126.1:3270-3563 GCA_030535715.1 Bacillota bacterium | reverse complement strand
AGGCGCGCGGCATGCATATCAGCGCAGAAGGCTTCCTCGGTGGAAACGCGGATCTCGTATTCCGGCGTGCGGAAGTGCATGGCGATGGCCACGCGGGGCGTGAGCTCGCGGATGAGCGCTTCGGCCAGAGCGCCGGTGTCGAAGAGGCCGTGCAGATAGGTTCCATAGACATTGCCCGCATGGCAGCCGTCGGATTTGCCGTTGTCCAGGGCGCAGAAGGGTTCTCCGCGCACCTCGCTGACGCCCATGTGGATCTCGTAGCTGTCCAGCCGGATCCCCTGGAAAGGTGACGC
>JAUNRL010000126.1:0-3260 GCA_030535715.1 Bacillota bacterium | reverse complement strand
TCCTGGATTTCTGCGGGGTGAATGTGGTATCCACCGGCAGCAGCCCCATGCCCCGCAGGTATTCCGTATCCCCCTCCAGCCTGTCCGGGTTGAAGAGCTGCTCGCCCAGCATCTGATAGCCGCCGCAGACGCCCAGGACGGGATTGCCTTTGGACGCGTATTTGAGAATCTCCGCTTCCAGACCGTTCTGGCGCATCCAGAGCAGATCGTCCATGGTGTTCTTCGTGCCCGGCAGGATGATCAGATCCGGATCGCCCAGTTCCTTTACCTCCCGCACGTAACGCACATCCGACAGGCCCTCCATCTGGAGCGCGTTGAAGTCCGTAAAATTGGAAAGCCGGGGCAGACGGATCACGGCGATATCGATGGGGCTGTGCCCGCCTTTGTGGGTGAGGCGGGAAGACAGGGAATCCTCGTCGTCCAGATCCACATGAAGCATGGGGATGACGCCCAGCACCGGAATGCCGGTCTTCTCCTCCAGTATGTCCAAGCCGGGTTTCAGGATTTCCACATCGCCCCGGAATTTGTTGATGATCATGCCCTCGATGCGGGCCCGGTCCTCTTCCTCCATCAGTTCCGCTGTCCCGTAGAGCTGGGCGAAGACGCCGCCCCGGTCGATGTCGCCCACCAGAAGCACCGGTGCGTTCAGGTAACGGGCCAGGCCCATATTGACGATGTCGTTTTCGGCCAGGTTGATCTCCGCCGGACTTCCGGCGCCCTCGATAACGATGATATCGCTGCTCTCCGCCAGTTCGTCAAAGGCCCGGCGGACCTCCGGCAGCAGTTCCTTCTTATACCGATGATACTCCATGGCGGACATCTCATCCCGGATCTCGCCCAGGACGATGACCTGGCTTCCCGTGTCGCTGCTGGGCTTCAGCAAAACCGGGTTCATCCGCACATCCGGTTCGATTCCCGCCGCCTCCGCCTGCATGACCTGGGCCCGGCCCATCTCGAAACCGTCCCGGGTGATGTAGCTGTTCAGCGCCATGTTCTGGCTCTTGAAGGGCGCCACCCGGTATCCGTCCTGGCGGAAGATCCGGCACAATGCCGCGCAGACCACGCTCTTTCCCACGTCGGACATGGTGCCCTGCACCATGATGCAGCGCGCCGGCCGGCCGGGGTGTCTCTTCTCCACTGTTCTGTTCATGTTTTTGCCCATTCTGATTATCCTGCCTCACGTCTGCCGCTGTCTGCGGACATCATGATTTTTTCAACATCTTCCATTTCTCTGATCACCGCAGTGAACTGTTTTCACCGGAACCAATCTCCTCCAGTGCCGTGATCAGCTGCTGGTTTTCCTCCCGCATCCGCACCGCCGTCCGGTACCAGCCTGCTCCCAGGCCCGCGTAATTATCCGCGCTGCGAATCAGGATTCCCCGTCTGCGGAGCCCTTTCGCCAGAGTTTCGCAGGCCGTCTCTTCTTCGCCCGCCGGTGCCGCACCGGGCCCGGGCTTCCCGCTATCCGCCGGTTCCATGCAGCTTTCCGGCCTTTTCCCGTCTGCGGGCCAGCGAAACAGCAGATAATTGGCCTCGCCGCTGATGTATTCTGCCCCCAGCTCCTGCAGCCGCTGCTGCAGCCATGTCCGCTCCGTCCGGATCAGCTGCCGCGTTTTCTCCGCCCAGCCATCTTCCTTCAGCGCCGCCAGTCCGGCCTCCTCCGCCAGCAGGGACACATTCCACGGCTGCCCCGCTTTCTTTATCCGGTTCAGCATCTCCGGATCGCTGCAAAGGCAATACCCCAGCCGCACCCCGGCCATGCCGTAAAACTTGGTGAAAGCACGCAGAAGAATCAGATTGGGATACTCCGCCAGAAACGCCTTCATGGTATGCTCCTCCGGCTCATCCAAAAACTCATGGAAGCACTCGTCGATCACAAGGATGATCCCCGCCCGGCAGCAGGCCCGCAGGATCCGCTCCAACAGCAACCGGTCCGTGGTCACCCCCGTCGGGTTGTTCGGCTCGCAGAGAAACAGGATATCCGGCCGGTTCAACTCACCCGGCAGCCCGTTTCCATTTGCTTCCATCGTTGACAGGAATTCCTCCGTCATCGCAAACCCGTCTTCCACCTTCAGCGGCCAGTGGCCGACGGACCATCCGCAGCGGATCAGGGCCTCCTCATACTCGGAAAAGGTGGGCGCCGTCACCAAGGCGTACCGCGCTTTTCCCTCACCCCGCAACGAAGAAGCTTCATTCCGCTGCGCATCGCCCTGCATCCCCCCGCACGCCAGCGCGATCCGATCGATCAGGTCCGCCGCGCCACTGCCACAGAGGATCCACTCCGCGGGGACGCCCTCCTGCCCGGACAGCGCTGTTCTGAGCCGCCGGCATTCCGGATCTGGATACCGGAACGCGAGGGGCGCAGCCCCAGCGATTGCCTTTGCCACTTCCTCCGGTATGCCGAAGGGATTGACATTCATGGAAAAATCCAGCGGTTCCTTTCCGTATTCCATTTCGTAGCCCATCCAGTCTCCGCCGTGAACCAGCCTGTCCTTCTCACTCATCCGTTTCCTCTGCTCCTGGTATTCTGCCGCCCTCCGGATCATCCATATATTTCCATTTTTGAATGAGCGTCCCGAATCACGTTCTTTCACGCAAAAAAGGCTTTGCATTCTGTCGTATGATGCTCCGGATTAACCGTTTTTTGCATAGCAGGCATTCATTTCATCTTTTCATACAAAAAATCTATGATTATTTTGAATCCAACTGTCGTATAGTCCGTTGAGATGCAAAATGGCCATTTCCAGTACCGGCTCCCAGATCTGGAAAGCGATTTTTTGAATTCCCGCAGAATAATCCTTTCTTTCCTTCAAATCTGTCCCGGCAGCGCCCAAAGAATCAGCGTGCTGACTACCATGCACAACAGCAGCACCATCACGGACGCCGCGCACATCATCCGATTGGTGCGGAGGATGTCTTCGGCTTCGATGGGCCGGTCGGGATCGCCGATGGTCGGTTTGTCATAGTATTCACCGAAATACCAGGCCGGTCCCGCCAGCTGCACACCCAGCGCGCCCGCGCAGGCCGCCTCGGTCTGAGCCGCATTGGGGCTGGTGTGGTTTCTCCGATCCCGCTTCCAGATCCGGTACGATGCGCGAAGCCGGCGGCGGAGCAGTCCTGCCGACAGGATCCAGAGCAGCGCGGCGATCCGGGCCGGCAGGTATCCTGCGATGTCATCCAGCTTCGCCGGGCGGCGGCCGAAATCGATATACTGTTCATTCTTATATCCCACCATGCTGTCCATGGTGTTGACGGACTTG
>JAUNRL010000125.1 GCA_030535715.1 Bacillota bacterium | reverse complement strand
CGCCTCGTGCTTCGGCTCTTCCGCCCGGACCGGCTTCCTTTCCCCGGTCCGGCCCACCTCATCGGTCTTCGGCTTCTCATCCGTCATCAGCGCCGCGATCAGCTCCGCCTTCTTCAGCTTCCCGTAGCCTTCCAGGCCAAAGGTTTTCGCAATCTCCCTGAGTTCAGCGACTTTCTTGCTCTTCAATGTCGCCTCATCCATCGTTTTCCACATAGATCGAATCCTTTCCCTGCGAAGCGCATCCGGCGGGAACGGCCAATGCTCTTCGCCATTGCATTGCTTCTGCCTAACTGAAATATGTCTTAATTTACTTAAAACCGTTTACTTGAAAAATACAGAATACTCCAGAATCGAACGTTCAGACTGGTTTGTTGAAAGCCAACTCGTTGACCATGAATTCTGACGCTATTACTATACACCGAAACACCCCACAAGACAATACCGATTCGGCCCGGCCTGGTTGGTGCGGGTCGGATATCCCAACCCTGATTGCCAACTGAGGATCCTGCCTGAGGAGACTCTCCCTTTTGTATAACTCATTCGTTCAACATCAACCAGGCTGTGCCTGCCGACGTTTTCCGAGGAAAAAAAGACGCCGCATCGCACGTGATGCAGCGTCTGCTGTGTCCGTTTAACCCGCCTGTATTGCCGCTTCGATTAATCCGCTCCGGTTCGCCGCCAATTCAGTGAGCTCCGGGAGACGGGCTGTCGCGAATCCTTACTTACTGTAGTCGAAGAAGCCTTCGCCGGTCTTCATGCCCAGCTTGCCCGCTCTGACCATCTTTCTCAACAGCGGATTCGGGCGATATTTCGGATCACCGTACTCGGTGAACAGGGTTTCCATGATAGCCAGGCAGACATCCAGTCCGATCAGATCGCCCAGAGCGAGGGGACCCATCGGGTGATTCGCGCCCAGTTTCATGGCGGTGTCAATGCCCTCTGCGGAAGCCACGCCGTCCGCCAGAATACCGACCGCTTCATTGATCATCGGGATCAGAACTCTGTTGACCACAAATCCCGGAGCTTCAGCAACTTCAACCGGTGTTTTCTTCAGGGTGCCGGTGATCTCGATGACCTCGTCCTTGACCTCGTCCGCAGTCGCGATTCCCTTGACGACCTCAACCAGCTTCATGGCCGGAACGGGGTTGAAGAAGTGCATGCCGATAACTCTATCCGGTCTGGAGGTCACGGCCGCAATCTCGGTGATGGACAGGGCGGATGTGTTCGTCGCCAGGATGGCGCCGTCTTTGCAGACCTCATCCAGTTGCTTGAACAGATCTTTTTTCTTATCCATATTCTCGGTGGAAGATTCGACGATCAAGTCGCAGTCCTTCAGCACATCAAAGGTGGTACCCCCGGAGATTTTCGCCAGAGTCGCCGCCTTGTCGTCCTCGGTGATTCTTTCCTTTTTGACCATCTTGGACAGGTTCTTGTCGATCTTCGCCAGCGCGCCGTCAATGTACTCCTGCTTGCTGCTTCTGATCACGACCTCATAACCGACCGCCGCGAAAACCTGGATGATGCCGGAACCCATTGTGCCGGTTCCCATTACGCCAATTTTCTTCATAAATATCTTTCCTCCTTTATGAAGCCTTCCCGCCGGAAAATCCCGGTTCTTCAGGCTTTTTATGATTTAGCTGACGGAGCCTCCCGCTCCAATTGTTATTATATTGTCAAAGTCTGCGGATGTAAACCCTTATCTCTAAAATATGCTGTATACCTGTCCGCAGGATGGACCGGCCGCCGCAGACCGCAGGCGCTGCCGAAGCAGGGCGGCTGACTACTCTTCAATCCCACAGTTCCTGCGCATCTCCCGCTTGTACGCCTCGACGCCGGGCTGGTTGAAGGGATCCACCTCCATCAGCATCGCCGTGAGCGCGCAGGATGTCTCCATGAAATAAACCAACTGGCCGAAATAGAATGGCGTCAGCATGGGAACGTGAATCTCGATGACCGGAACGCCGCCGTCCCGATGGGCTTTGATGACCCCGTCCATCATGGCGTCATTCAGTTCCTCCAGGCTCATGCCCGCCACCGGACCGGCCGGCACGATGATCTCATCCTCATTCTCATCGATGATCACCATGGTCTCGAAGAAGACCGGACTTCCCTGCTGCAGGAACTGACCCATGGAGTGCAGATCTCTGGAGAACTGCAGCGTCGCCGGCCAGAGGCCCTTGCCTTCCTTGCCCTCGCTCTCACCGAACAGCTGCTTCAGCCATTCGCCGAAACAGTCCATCTTCGAATGGTTGAAAGCGATGGATTCAACGACCTTGCCCTCTTCCGTGTACATCAAATATCGGGCGATGGCGTACTCCGCGGCGTAGGAATCCCAGGCCGGGGATGTAGCCATCACCTCCGCGCCCCGCAGCAGTTCCCGCACGTCGATACCGGCAACGGCCATGGGCAAAAGCCCCGCGGGTGTCATCATGGAATATCGTCCGCCGATATCTCCCGGCACATCAAATGTTACATAGTCCTGCTCGTTCGCCTCCTGCCGCAGAGTCCCGCTGACCGGATCGGTAATGGCAATGATCCGGCGGGAGGCAGCTTCTTTGCCGCCATACTTTTCCTCCATCAGGGGCCGGACGATCTCTAGCGCCACGCGGATCTCCATGGTGTTGCCCGACTTGGAAACCACGCAGATGATCGTATTCTTCCGCTTGATCCCCTCCAGCACTTCCCGGTAATAGTCGGTGCAGAAGTTGATTCCCAGGAACCGGACCTCAATGCCGCCCTCCTGTTTGGGCAGAGCCTCAATGGCCGCTCTGGCACCCATGTAGGATCCCCCGATCCCCAGAACCACCATCAGTTCCGCCTCAGCCTTGATGATATCCGCCACGTCCAGCAGATAGTTCAACGCATCCGGGTCGGCCTCCATAGGAGCTTTGACCCAGCCGGTCATGGGCATCTGTCCCGACCAGAGCCGATCCAGCGCGGCCGCCGCGTCGCCTTTGCGCGCATTGATCCGTTCTTTGTCAAAAGGCAATCCTTCCAGGTTCACATTCACATCCATAGTTTATCTCTCCTTTTTCTGCAATATGGGATTACCGGTGTGCCGACCTTCCCGTTCCGCTTCTCACATAAACAGATGCGTCAGCAGTTTAATGGTCAGCGGCACCGTTACCATGGACGCCAGCGTGCTGATGAACAGCACCTTGCTTGCCGTGGCCACCGACTGGCCTTCCTGTTCCGCGAGCATGGATACCGTGGCCGCCGTGGGAAAGGCAATCCCAAGCACAACAGAACATTTCACGATCCCGGAAGCCGGGAGAAAATACACTATACCCAAGGTCAGAAGCGGCAGCCAGACCAGCTTCATGACCACCGACTCCATCACCCGCAGATCCTTCAAGGTATCCAGCAGCTGGTAACTGGTCAGGCTGGAGCCGATGAAGATCATAGCCATGGGAGTAGATACGCCCCCAATGAACAGCAGGTAATCGTCCGCCGCCTGAGGCAGCCCGATCCCGGCAAAGCTGACGGCGAAGCCCAGAGCCAGCGCCAGAATGTTGGGGTTGAGCAGAAAGCGGAATACCGCCCGGATGAACAGATTGGGCGTCATCTTCTTCTGGCTC
>JAUNRL010000008.1 GCA_030535715.1 Bacillota bacterium | reverse complement strand
TCGCTGTTTCGGGGCCTTTGCAGGCGGATCTCTCCGTTCACCGCCCCCGGTCGCCGGGTTTTCCCTCTGATTGTATTTCCTGCACTCTCCGGCATAGGGGCAGCCGATGCATTTGCTGCCTTTTCGTTTTTCCCGGATCAGGTACCGGATAGCCAGGAAGACGATCAGCGCCAGCGCGATGACCGCTGTCCACGATGCTGCGTTCATGCTTTTCCTCCTTCTGCAATCCTGCTGTAACCGGGACTCCCAGCCTCTCTACGCATCGCTGACTGCCGCGCTCGCGTGCAGTCTGTACTGCTCGTCGAAGTGGGCCCGGATTTTTCTCGAAATCATGACGACCACAAAGATCATGACCAGGATGGCGATGGCGCCGGGGACGAATCCCGCTGCCACATGACCGGCGGTAATCAGCGTGCCGATCTGATTGATCAGGAAGGCCACCGTATAGCCCGTGCACATCTGCAGACCGGTAGCGCACCACAGCCATCCCTTGCTCCGCATCTCCGAATTCATCGCACCAATCGCCGCGAAGCACGGCGGGGTGAAGAGATTAAAGAACAGGTAAGCCATCGCGCTGACACTGGTCAGACCCATAACCTCAGCCACCGTATTGGCTCCGCCGGTCATGGCCAGTTCCTCCGTATCGATGAACCGGGTCAGTCCGTAGACGACGGCCAGTGTTCCCACGACGTTTTCCTTGGCGATGAAGCCGGTCACAGCCGCGGCCGCCAGCTGCCATACGCCGAATCCCAGCGGAATAAGCAGGAAGGCGAAGGGCGTGGCGATCGTTGCCAGGATCGAGGTCTCCTCCATTCCCTCGGGAACCACCTGGAACTTCCAGTTGAAGGTCTGCATGAGCTGCACAACCAGGTTGCAGACCAGGATGATGGTTGCCGCCTTGATGATATAGGCTCTGGCCCGCTCCATCATGGACCAGAAGGCCCGCACCAGACTCGGCGCCTTCCATTTGGGCAGTTCCATGATAAAGAAGGATTTTCTGAATTTGGCTCCGGTCACCGCCTTGACCAGAAGAGCGCCAAGGAAAATCAGCATCAGTCCGGAGAAGTAGCATACAAAGGCAACCCATCCGGCGCCGGCGAAAAACGCCCCGGCGAACAGTGCGATAACCGGAATCTTCGCTCCGCAGGGAATGAAGGTGGTCAGCATCGCCGTCGCTCTTCTCTCCCGTTCATCCCGGATTGTCCGGGAGGCCATGATGCCCGGCACACCGCATCCTGTCCCGACGATAATCGGGATCACGGATTTCCCGGAAAGCCCCACGCGCTTGAAGATCGGATCGAGTACGGCGCTGACGCGGGCCATATAGCCGCAGTCCTCCAGGAGAGCAACCAGGAAGAACATCACCATGATCAGCGGCAGGAAGCCGACAACCGCTCCTACACCTCCAATGATACCATCGCAGATGATGGTCTTCAACAGAATCGGGCTGTTCTCCATCGCACCTTCCACAAATCCCTGAAAGGCTTCAATCCATCCGGTGAACAGGCCCTCGAATACTTTTCCCAGCCCCAGAAAGCCCTCCGCCTGAGAGATCCGGAACACCAGAAACATGACGCCGGCGAAGATCAGAATGCCGGAAACCGGATGGGTCAGGACGTTGTCGAGCTTATCTGCTTTTGTTGTCTCACTGGAGGCCAGTCTGCGGGTCTCCACCGCAGCGACGATTTCATTGACAAAGGCAAACCGCTTCCGCTCCTCCGCGTCAACCGCCGTTTTGTCGTGCAGATCGATGTCCGCCTGCAGGTACGGCGCCTTCTGCCCCTTGTCCTTCAGCGCAATCGCTTTCTCTGCGACTTCCTTCAGTCCGGCATTGCCTTTATCCGTGGAAACGGTCTTGACCACCGGACAGCCCAGCTTTTGTTCAAGGGCGCCGACGTCAATGGTCGTCCCCTCTTTCTCGTTGATATCGCTCTTGTTCAGTGCGACGATAACGGGGATACCCAGTTCCAGCAGCTGCGTGGTGAAGAACAGGCTTCTGCTCAGGTTCGTCGCATCGACAATATTGACGATCGCATCGGGATGTTCGTCCCGGACGTACTCACTGGTGATGCTTTCCTCCGGCGTGAACGGGGACATGGAATACGCGCCCGGCAGATCCACCGCGACGGCCTCCTCTCCCCCGGTGTAACGTTTATCCAGAGGGGCCTCCTTCTTTCCGACGGTAACGCCTCCCCAGTTTCCGACACGTTCGTTTTCTCCGGTCAGCGCATTGAACATGGTTGTCTTCCCGCTGTTCGGATTTCCCGCAAATGCAATTCTCATGATATCCTTATCCTCCTACTCATTGATCAACAGCCTCCGTGCGCTCCGCGTCATCTCCCGCCGTCTTCAATTGCGACTGCGGACGCGAGCAGATGGTCGAAGCTGTATCTTCCGTCCTTGATGGCAACGACGCATCCTTTTCTCTTTTTTGAGATCAACGTCACCGGTTCGCCGGAATAACAGCCCAACCGGAACAGAAACGACGTCATCTCCGGATCGTCTGTATTGATCTCTTTCACCTGATAAGTCCTTCCTTCTTCCGCTTCCAAAAGGTTCATTCGCCTGTCATCTCCTCCGCCGATCGACGTTAGATATAGCTAACGTTTGTTAGATGTATTTAACTTCATGTTCATTATAGTTAGAGATTCCTAACCTGTCAACCGTTTTTTTCTGTTTCCTCCTTCCAGCCCTCACGAACTGCCCGCTCCACGGAAAAACGAAAAAAAAGGGCCCTCCGGCCCCTTGTGGAATGATTAACGCGGCTCCGTCAGTCTGCCTGGAAACTGACCTCCTGATCCCCGGCGCTCGTCATCACCGCGATCCGGTGCGGCCCGCCGCTTTCCGTCACGGCAGCAGGCACATCGTCATACTCGCGATCCTCCTTTCCCCGCTCCTTGATGGTAATATCCCCGGCTTCAGCCCGCAGTTCCAGCGCATACTCCGTCTTCGGGAGAACCGTGTCGATCTCCACATCGCCGGAAGTCGTCTGAATCTGCGTTCCCGCCATAAACTTGCCCTGAATCTCCGCGTCGCCGGAATCCAGATCGATGACAAGGCCGCCGCTCTTCACGCCTTCCATGTCCACATCACCGGAATTCATCTGGATCTTCGCGCTGTCCCAGGCGCAGCCCAGACAGCTGATGTCTCCGCTCTGCCCGCTTACCGTCAGGGACTGCAGCACCCCGTCCGGCACGCAGACGATCACCTTCGGCCAGGATGCGCCGGAGGCATCAAAGCTGATGCCGCTGAAATCATGCTGTCCTGCATTTATCGTTAATACCCCGTTTTTCACCGTGATCTCCGGCTGCTCCACGTTCTCGCCGCGGATGACGCATACGCTGCCCGGCCCGATGAGATCCTGCCCGATCTGCTCCTGCAGGTCATGATCGGCAAGCCATCTATCGTTTTTATAGAAATCCTTCCCGACGATCCACAGATCCCCGTCACCGGTGGCCTCGATGGAATGAAACTCTCTCACCGTCCGGCAGGTCACGCACTTCTCACCCGGACTTCCCTGAATCCAGTCGTGCTTTTCGGCCAGCTTGTCGATGCCGCCGACTCCGCCGCCGGCCGCACCGGCGATGGCGCACACCAGACCGACAAAGAAGACCGCCGCACAGATGATAAAGAATTTTGCCAGGTTACTGAGCGCTCTCATATCCGGCACCTCCTTTCAGCTTATTGTATTTTCTCATTTTTCTCTTTTCGTTGAGCCTTCTGGCCAGCCTGGCCAGCCATTTGATCAGTTCTCTGGTCCCGATGAAGGCGCCGACGCCGGCTGCCGCCGAAGCGGATACAGCGATCAGTCCTCCGCCGATAAACATGACTCCGGTGGAAACGGCTGTGCCGAGGGCCGCGCATCCGGCAATAATGAAGCCTGTGCCGGCTAATGCGACAGCAATGATGCCCGCATAGACGCTGAACATGACGGACAGCGCGGAGACGATAATGCCGATCGCCGCTCCGCCGATGGCGATGGCGATCGGGATGGACACCGGGGCACTGCAGATGCCGATGATTACCCACCAGACGGCAGAGATCTTATGTCCCACGGACACCTTCTCCCCTCCGGCTGACGGCTCCCCCTCCAGAATGCGTGAGGCATATTCCGTACGGATCTGCTTTGCCGCCGCTTTCGGGCTGCCGATTTCCCTGACGATTCTCTGTTCCGTCGTTTCACGAAGCTGCCGGACCTCTTCTTCGGTCATGCCCGCCGTGTCCAGCGATTCCAGTACATCATCGAAGTATTCTTCATAGAATTCCGTGGCCGCCACGATCTCTTCCGGCGGAAGTTTCCGTAATTCATCCCTCAGGTCCTGTATGAATTCGGATCTGGTCATTGTTCCGTTCCCCCTTTCTCTTCTTCCTCTTTTGTCCGGCCGCCGTCGAGGAGCTTCTCGATGGCCAGCCGGTACGCTCTCCATTGGCTCCGGTAATCCGCCAGTTTTTCTCGTCCTTTTTTTGTGATGGTGTAGTAGCGTCTGTTTCTGCCCTGATACGGCTGATCGTAGGTCTGGCACAGCCCGTCCTTCTGGAGCCTTCGCAGTACCGGGTACAGTGTGGACTCGGAAATGGTGATGGCCTCCTTCATCTGCTGTGTGATCTCATAGCCGTAGGTATCCCCCCGCGAGAGTATGGCGAGGGCGCAGGCATCGAGCAGACTTGACTCGATTTTAAATCCCATGCTTACCTCCTTTTTGCCCTATTGTTATCTCTCGCGTAATACTATATAGCATATAATATTATTTGTCAACAACAAATTCTTCCGGGCATCAGATCCTCCGGGGAATCTGCCCTCTCCGCTGTCCACGGCCGTCCGCCAGCAGATCGTTCCGCCTACCGAATTTCACTGTCCACTGCGAAGCGTTTCTGCTATAATAAGAGCGGAGCAGTATTGCACCGATGAACTCGTTCTATTGAGGGAGGAAGACAACACGGACAACGACGTCCAGAAATTCGAGCTTTTCGGCACCGATGCCAAGGGCCTGTATAGGCTGGACAGCGAGATGAAGACCCGGGCCTGTGCCGCCCCCTCGCTGGTGTTTGACTGACGCCTGGATGGTCCGTTCTCATCGCAGGCTGTCTCTACCGCATAGGCAAATACGTCTTTATGCTCTTCTTTTCTCTGCTGTTTTAAATTCTGAACATGACAAAAAGGCCCCTCTTCATGAGGGCCTTTGTCTACAGTTTGGGAGGGCTGCGGAGCAACCCTCTTATGTATTGACAACCTACAGTTTGTACGCTTCCTTGACTTCTGCCAGAGCCTCATCCAGAGCAGCCAGAACCTTATCGATGGTCTCGTCAGCCTGTACAAGAGGCGGCTCGATACGGACAGTCTGCGCATTGACCAACGTACCTGCCGTCATGACGTTTCTCGCGAACAAAGCCTTGGTGACTTCGTGGCCGATTTCGTCTGTTGGGAATTCCATGCAGATCAGCATGCCAGATCCTCTGAACGTGGTCAGAACGGTCGGATACTTCTCATGCAGCTTCTGCAGACCGGCCAGATACTTATCGCCCTTTGCCTTGGACTGTCCCGGCAGATCGTTCTCCAGCATGTATCTGATGGTGGAGATGAATGCCGCACAGGCCAGCGGGTTGCCGCCGAAGGTCGGGGATCCCAGGATCCACGGATTCTCGAACATCTTGCCTTCCTGTCCCGTGCCGATGCCGGACTTCTCATAGGTCCAGGGTCTTGCGATGATACCGGTGATCGGTACCAGGCCGCCGGAGGAAGCCTTACCATAGGTCATGATGTCGGGGCATACGCCTTCGTGGTCGCATCTCCACAGGGTGCCCGTACGTCCGAGACCGGTCTGGATCTCGTCGAAGATCAGGGCTACGCCGTGATCGTCGCAGATCTTTCTCAGGTCAGCAAGATAGCCATCCGGCGGGATCATGACGCCGGCTTCGCCCTGAATCGGCTCTACGATCAGGCCCGCAACCTTCTCGCCGACCGCTTCCAGGTTCTCAATCGCAACTCTCGCCGCATCCGCATCGCCGTACCTGACGTGCTGTACCTGCTGAATCATCGGGATATAGTCTTCTCTGTATGCGCCCTTGCCGCCCATGGAAATAGCGCCCATGGACTTGCCGTGGAACGCGCCTACGGTGGAGATGTACCATCTGCCGCCGGTGGCCAGTCTGGCCAGTTTCAGCGCCATTTCGACAGCTTCAGCACCGCCGTTGGTAAAGAAGCAGTACTGCAGGTCTCCCGGAGTGATCATGCCCAGCAGGTTTGCCAGGTAACCTCTCAGCGGGTCAACCAGTTCCTGAGAGTGCAGGGAGTATCTGTCCAGCTGAGCCATAACGGTCTTCTTGATTTCCGGATTGCCGTGGCCGCAGGCAAAGATTCCGAATCCACCCAGGCAGTCGATGAACTCAACGCCGTTCAGATCTCTAAATACATCGCCCTCGTCTTCCCACTCAACGAATGCCGCATCAGTGGATACAGACTTTCTGTACTCCAGCCAGCCGGGATTGACGTTCTCATTGAAGTTTTTGATAGAATCGTCATGGATCGCCTTTTTCTGCTCCGCCGTCAACTCGTCAGCCTCAATCATTCCTACGACTCTCTTCGCTTCTTCCAAAGCTTTCCGCATATTTCTTTCAGTCATCTTGTGACCTCCTTATAAAAACACTATGACGTCTGCCCATATTCATTCCGCAGCAAAACCAGCTGAAAAATCAGGCGACCCAGAACTGCCTTTCAGAAATGAACTCTGAGAAGTCTCTTTACAGAATTATTATACTTCCAGATGCGACGGGATGTAAATAACAAATGTGCTGAAATTTTTCGACTATTTAAGGAAATGAAGCACTCTCACAGGTGCGCCCGCCCGATGCGCAGCGTATTGAACACGACCAGAATCTGACTGGCGCACATGATCAGCGCAGCCACGGCAGGCGCCATGGTAATCTGTGAGAACGCGGCGATCACCACCGTGGTGCAGAGTACCGCAACGATGTTGTAGATGTATGCAAAGGCAATACTCTGCCGCAGGTTCCGCGAGGTCAGATGCGCCAGCCGCATGGCCCGCACAACATCCAGCAGATCATCGCTTATCAGAATGATATCCCCCGGCCCGATGTAGATATCCTTTCCTGTTCCTATGGCGATGCCAAGATCCGCCGCCTCGATGACCGGCGCGTCGTGAACGCCGTCCCCCACCATGGCAACGATCTTCCTTTTCTCCCGCCGGATCTTCTCCACAATCTGCTTCTTGTCCCGGGGAAGGATATCCGCGAAGATATGGTCGATACCCAGTTCTCCCCGAATAGCCTCCGCCGTCTGCCGGCTGTCTCCGGTCAGCATGCCCACATCAATGCCCATTCCCTCTATTAGGGTGATGGCCTTGAGGCTGGACGGCTTCGGCATGTCCCGCAGGGCGATAACGCCGATGACTTCGCTTCCCTCCGCGAAAAAGATCACGCTCTTTCCCTGCAGAAAAAGATTTCTGATATTCTCTCCCTCCACGGGAACCTGACGTTCCTTCATGAAAAGGGCGTTTCCAACCAGATAGGATCTGCCTTCCAGATTACTGCAGATTCCCCTTCCCTCGACGTACTCGGAGATCTGTCCCTCCGGCAGGTCTCCATACCGATCGACTGCCGTCTGCCAGATCATTCTGCCATAGGGATGCTTCGCGCCCCGCTCCAGAGCTCCCGCAAGTTTCAGGGTAAAATCCCCACGCAACGAGATCACATCGCTGATTTCCGGATCTCCCGCCGTGATGGTTCCCGTCTTGTTCATGACGATGGTATTGATGTCCCGGGCATCCTCCAGAATATCCGCTGAACGGATCAGGATTCCCTGCTCCGCACCCCGGACAACGGAGGCCAGAACCGACATGGGCAGCGCTACGGAAAAAGCGTAGGGATTTGCGATGATGAGGGCAGCAATCCCCGTCAGGGTGGCCAGCTTGAACTCCACCCCCATCAACGTCCAGACCGCGGTGGAGATCACCGCCGCCGCCAGGACGGCCGCGACAAACCAGCGGGCAGTCTTCTCTGCCTTCGCCGCTCTGGGAGAACGTGTCAGGGTCGCCTGGCTGATATGGTCAATGAGCCGCGCGATCATGCGGTCCTTTCCCGTATGCATCACCCGAATGGAAATCTCCGAGCCCACGTTTCCCGTGCCGGCAAACACCACATGCCCGTCCTTCTTCCCGGAAAGGATCCGCTCTCCGGTAATCAGTTCTTCGTCAATCATCGTTCCCCCGGACAGGATCACACCGTCCACAGGGATTATCTCCCCTGCGCCAATGGTCAGAATATCCCCCTCATGCAGTTTCCCGTCATCCGGTTCCGCTTCCACCAGATCATTCAGATGGCTGTTGAGTCGAAACCGTACATAGGCCTCGCAGTACCGGCACAGCGCCATGGTGGTGAGCACCACCGATGCCGCAACAAAATGAAAGCTCACGATGGCCAGAATGGATCCGATGGCCGCCAGGATATTTTTCTCCGGCTGCCGGGTGCGAATCGACTGGAACCCGTCGATATAACAGCGGCTGTTCAGCGCGATCAGGGGGATCAGCATCAGCGCAGCCTGAAAATCCATGGGCACTTCCATCTCGATGCCCGCCAGCAGAAGAGCGCACTGAACCACCAGGAAGATCACCGACAGGATCATCCGCTTTTTCAGCCCTGCCAGCGCCATCTCATTTCTGTCCCGCGCGATCTCTTCAAAGAACGCCCGCAGTTTCTTCTCTTCTTTTGTCTTTCCGCTGCTGTCCGCCATGACCATATTATATCCCGCCCGCACCGGTTCGTACACCACCCTTTCCGGGCGGAGGCCGCCGCTATTCAACATCCCCGGCATCAAACGGGGATCAGCTATGATCGCTGACCCCCGTTTTTTGAGCCATGCTGTAAGATCCGGGCTTACCTCTTCCAGAGACTGTGCAGGTTGCAGTAGGCGTAGACCGCTTCCACCTCGTCTCCGTCGCACAGGGCGAAACAGGCTTCCGGCTTGTCCTTCGGCGTCAGCACCTTCCTCTGGTTCCCCTGTTTCGTGTGCAGCAGGATCCACTCGATATAGTGCTCCAACGTCATAGGATGCTCGACGGATCCCACCTTCACCCTAACCATGTTCCCCTCGACGGAATACTCCGGCACATGCTTTTCCACGGCTGCGTCTGTAGTTCCCGGGATGAGCTCCGCCATAGGTTCTCCGCAGCAGACGACCGGCACGCCGGAATCCTTCAGTTTCGCGATAATGTTTCCACAGTGTTTGCAGATGTAAAATCTCTGTTCCATATTACCCTCCTGTTCCTTACGTCCGCGCTAACCGCTTTGTCTTTGTGCGCTGCGCTGATGTCTTATCCTCCGGGATTTCCTTCCCCTTCTCATTTTATCTCACTCTCCCCGCCACGTATACTGTCTTTCTCCGGCCAGGCTTCAATAGCGGCGCCGCACGCCGCCGTTGGCCACGTTGCTCCGGGTCAGGTTCTTGGCGATGATGATCTTCGCTTTGATGACATCGTTGGGATCGCCGGATTCCTCGTGCTCTGTCAGCCAGTCTTCCGCCATGGCTTTCTGGCTGAGGGCCCGCTCCATGTCGATGTCCTCGGACCACTCCACCGCGTCGGTGTAGATGATGACGCTGTCCTTGATCTCGATAAACCCTCCGGCCAGCGCGGCAACCCGCCAGTCATTCTTATCAGCGCCCTTCTCCTGAATCCAGAGTTCTCCGATATCCAGCAGCTTGCAGCCCCAGCAGTGACCGGCCATGAAGCCCTCATCTCCATCCAGCGTCGTCACGATCACCAGATCCACCTCACCCCGGTAAAACAGTTTGGACGGGGTGATGATTTCCAGTTTTACGCTGTTTACTGCCATGTTATTTCCTGCTCTCTTCGTACTTGGCGACGACTTCGTCGATGCCACCGGCCATCAGGAACATCTGCTCGGGAATGTGGTCGTGCGCTCCCTCCAGGATCTCCTTAAAGCCGCGGATCGTCTCCTTCAACGGCAGGTACTTTCCTTCCATGCCGGTGAACTGGGACGCCACGCTGAAGGGCTGAGACAGGAACCGCTGGATTCTTCTGGCCCGGCCAACGATCAGCTTGTCGTCATCGGACAGCTCGTCCATACCCAGAATCGCGATGATGTCCTGCAGCTCCTTATATCTCTGCAGCACTTCCTGCACGCCTCTGGCGGTGTTGTAGTGCTCCTCGCCCAGAATCAGCGGATCCATGATTCTCGAAGTGGACTCCAGCGGGTCAACCGCCGGGTAGATGCCCAGTTCAGAGATGGAACGGGACAGAACCGTCGTCGCATCCAAGTGGGCGAAGGTGGTCGCCGGAGCCGGGTCGGTCAGATCGTCCGCGGGAACGTAAACCGCCTGTACGGAAGTAATGGAACCCTTCTTGGTGGAAGTGATTCTCTCCTGCAGCGCCCCCATCTCGGTGGCCAGGGTCGGTTGGTATCCTACCGCGGAAGGCACACGACCCAGCAGCGCCGATACTTCGGAACCGGCCTGGGTGAACCGGAAAATGTTGTCGATGAACAGCAGCACATCCTGATTCTCCACATCACGGAAGTACTCCGCCATGGTCAGGCCCGTCAGGCCCACACGCATTCTCGCACCCGGGGGCTCGTTCATCTGTCCGAAGACCATGGCCGTCTTATCGATAACGCCCGACTCCTTCATCTCGAAGTACAGGTCGTTTCCTTCTCTGGTCCGCTCGCCTACGCCGGCGAAGATGGAAAATCCGCCGTGCTCCTTGGCGATGTTGTTGATCAGTTCCTGGATCAGAACTGTCTTGCCGACGCCCGCGCCGCCGAAGAGGCCAACTTTGCCGCCTCGGGTATAGGGGGCGATCAGGTCGATGACCTTGATGCCGGTTTCAAATATCTGCGCCGACGTATCTTGTTCCTCAAAGGGCGGCGCCGCCCGGTGGATCGACGCCACCGTCTCCGTCTCGATGGGCGGCATATTGTCGATGGGCTCGCCGATGACGTTGAACATCCGGCCCAGGACTTCCTTGCCCACGTGGATGGCGATAGGGCCGCCGGTATCCGTTGCTTCCATACCTCTGCGCAGCCCGTCCGTAGAGGACAGCGCGACGCACCGCGCGACGTCATCGCCCAGATGCTGAGCGACCTCCGTAACGATCCGCCGACCGTCCAGATAGATCTCCACCGCGTTCAATAGTTCGGGCATCTCATCCTCTCTGAACTTGATGTCGATGACAGGTCCGATGACCTGATGGATTCTCCCTGTGTTCATATCTTTCCTTATCCTCCTCGTGCTAATTCTGCGCCTCGGAACCGGCGACGATTTCGATGATCTCATCGGTGATCGCCGACTGTCTGGCCCGGTTGTAGGTCAGGTTCAGTCCTTCCAGCATCTCTCTGGCATTGTCCGTTGCATTTTCCATGGCCATCCGTCTGGCCGCGTGCTCGCAGGTAGCGGACTCGACGACGGCCGAGTAAATCATGGTCTCCACGTATTTGGGAACCAGATAGTTGAATACCTCTTCTACCGAAGGCTCGTACTCCATCAGGGTGTAGGAACGTTCAAAGTCCGGATCCGCCTCGATTTCAAAAGGCAGCAGCGTCACATTCCTGACCTCCTGTTCCATACTGCTGATGAACGCCGTGTAGATCAGGACGACCTCATCGATCTCCTCATTGCGGTACATCTCGATGATCGGTTCGCTCAGTTCCTTGCTCTCCAGGAAGGAAATGCTCTCCGGCGGAGAAAGGTAGGAACTGTGAATCTCAAAGCCACGTTTCTCAAAGTATTCCTTGCCTTTGCTGCCAATCGCCACGATCACCGGCCGCTCCGGATCCGCGTCGATATCCGCCTGGGCATTCTTCAGAATGTTGTTGTTGAACCCCCCGCAGAGACCCCTGCTGCTGGTGCAGATAATGTAGCAGCTTGTCTTGATCTCCCGGTTGCCGGCCAGATACTCCTGGGGAATATCTCCGGTGTTGCTGTTGAACATTTCCCGGATGGTATTGGTCAGATAGTGTGAGTTCGCGTTGGTCTTTTCGTATATGGCTTTCGCCTTTCGCAGCTTGCCGGCGGAGACCAGCTTCATCGCATTGGTAATGTGCTCCGTGCTGGTTACGCTCTTGATCCTCCGCTTGATATCCTGTATGCTTTCGCTCGCCACGCGCTCACCTCCTTTTTCTCAGATTATCCGCCGGGCGCTGATATTGCTTCTGCAAAGGCAACTCCGGCTCCACGGCCGCTATGCCTCCGCTTCCGCCAGTTCCTCATCTGGCGCGATGATTTCGCTGGCGTCGATCTTCTTCAGGAACTGATCGACACACTTCTCGATGGCTTCCTTCAGCTTCTCCTCGATTTCCGGTTTAATCACGCCTTCCGCCTTGATGGTCTTGCCGACCTCTGGATAGACGGAACTCATATAGCTGTAGAAATCCGCTTCAAAGGCCTTGATGTTCGACGCGCCCACCCGTCCCAGCTGGCCGTTGGTTGCCGCGTAAATCAGCATGATCTGATCTTCGACCGGAATCGGGTTGTACTGGGGCTGCTTGAGGATCTCCATGAGGATTTCGCCGTGCTCCAGTCTGGCCTTGGTTTCCTTGTCGATGTCGGATCCAAACTGGGCGAAACTGGCCAGCTCTCTGTACTGGGCCAGTTCCAGCTTGACCGAACTGGCCACTTTCTTCATGGCTTTGATCTGCGCGTCGCCGCCAACCCGGGATACAGAAATACCGGCGTTAATGGCCGGCCGCTGTCCGGAGAAGAACAGCTCCGTTTCCAGGAAGATCTGTCCGTCGGTGATGGAAATGACGTTGGTCGGAATGTAGGCCGATACGTCTCCGGCCTGGGTTTCGATGATGGGAAGGGCCGTCAGGGAACCTCCGCCCAGATCATCGGACAGCTTGGCCGCCCGCTCCAGCAGCCTGGAGTGGAGATAGAAGACGTCGCCCGGATACGCTTCACGGCCCGGCGGTCTTCTCAACAGCAGGGACATGGCCCGGTAGGCCACCGCGTGCTTGGACAGGTCATCGTAGATCACCAGCACATGCTTGCCCTGATGCATGAAATATTCGCCGATGGCGCAACCCGCGTAGGGGGCGATGTACTGCAGTGGCGCCACATCCGACGCCGTCGCCGATACAACGATGCTGTATTCCATGGCGCCCTTGTCCTCCAGCGTCTGGACGAGCTGGGCTACCGTCGATGCCTTCTGCCCGATGGCGACATAAATACAGATCACGCCCTCGCCCTTCTGGTTCAGGATTGTGTCCACCGCGATTGCCGTCTTGCCAGTCTGCCTGTCGCCGATGATCAGCTCACGCTGACCTCTGCCGATGGGGATCATGGCGTCGATGGCCTTAATGCCCGTCTGCAGCGGCTCATATACGGAACGTCTCTGCAGGACGCCGGGGGCGGGGCTTTCGATTGGACTCGTCTCTGTGGTGACAATTGGTCCCTTGCCGTCCAGCGGCTGTCCCAGCGCGTTGACGACCCGGCCCAGCACCGCATCGCCTACCGGAACCTCAACGACGGTTCCCGTCGGCTTAACGATATCGCCTTCCTTGATCTCTCTGTCCGAACCGAGGATAACGACACCCACGTTGTCCTCCTCCAGGTTCTGCGCCATTCCGTAAACGTCGTCGTTGAACTGAACCAGTTCACCGGCCATGCAGTTGTCCAGTCCGTAGACACGGGCAATGCCGTCACCCACCTGAATGACCGTCCCGAAGTCGGAAACGTCCAGTTTCCCTTTGTAATTCTTGATCTGTTCTTTGATGACCGAACTGATCTCTTCAGGTCTTAAATTCATCCTTTTTCCTCCCTAGGATATGTTCAATTGACTTGCCATCTCGTCAAATCTCTTTCTATAGGAAGCATCGATCACCTTGCCTTCCACAAGGATCCTGAACCCCGCCAGAAGATGTGGATCTGTTCCATTGGTCAGTCTGACCTTCTGCTGCAGAAGCTTCGAGGTCTGTTCCTCGATCTCCGCCAGCCACCCCCCGTCCAGAGGCACAGCAGAATAGACCATGCCGTAGGCCACGCCCTCTTCATGGTCGGCCAGATCCCGGTAGACTCGGATGATCCGCTCGAACTGTCCAATGCGCCGCTTGTCGATCAGCACATACAGGAAGTTCAGCAGTTCCTCGCAGATCCTTCCTTCAAAAATATCCCGCAGGACCTTCTTCTTCTCCTCCGCGGAGATAGCCGGATAATTGACGAAAGCACGGAGATCCGGCTCTTTATCGAGGATTTCGAGGATCTGTCCGGCCTCTTCCCTTATCTGCTCCGGCTTACCCTGCTCCGAGGCGGCTTCGAACAGTGCAGTCCCATAGGTCATACCTACTGTTAATTCTGCCATCCCGTGCTCCTTGCCTGATTGATGACATCGTCAACAATGGCTTCCTGTCCGATGTTCTCAATCTCTCTGCCGACGATTCTCTCCGCCGCAAGCAAAGCCAGAGATCCGATTTCCTGCCGCATCTCCTCTATTGCCTTTGCCTTTTCCAGCTCAATGTTCTTTTCGGCTTTGACCATCATTGCGCTGGCCTGCTGCCGCGCGTCCGCCAGAACTTCCTGTGCCTGAGCATCCGCCTGCTGTTTCGCCTGACGGATGATCTCACGGCCCTCTTCCTCGACGTTCGCGATCCGCGCGCTGTAGTTGCGCATCTTCTCATCGGCACGCCGGTTCATGGCCTCTGCGCTGTCAAAAGCATCCTTCACCGCATTCTCACGGTCGGTCATGAATTTTCTGATCTTTTCCCAGAAATATTTTTTCAGGATGATATACAGGATGAGAAGGTTCAGGACGACCATCAGTGATGTCCAGTCAAATTTAATCAAACTCTGATGCAACTCAACCATCGTATTTCCTCCTTCCTTCATCTGTCATCTGTGCATCCCTTCCGCCTTTTTACGGCATAAGCGGATTGGCGAACAGTAGCATGATCGCGATAACCAGCGCGAAAATACCGGCCGTCTCGGTCAGCGCTACGCCGATCAGCATCAGCTTCAGCAGGGTGCCCTGCGCCTCCGGCTGACGCGCGGTGCTTTCGACAGTCTTACCGGCGTTAAAGCCAATGCCGACTCCGACACCGATCATGGCTACCATCGCGATACCTGCGCCCAACGATGACATTGCGGCAATCAATTCTGCTCCAGTGAATCCAGTCATTGTAATATCCTCCTTATTCCTTTAACGGTTAGTCCTCGTCAACGGTTCTGCCGGTGGCGATGAACACCATTGTTAACATAGTAAAGATGTATGCCTGCAGGATAGGCTCGAACATGTCGAACCAGAAGTTCAGCGGCAGCGGGAAAGCGATCTGGAAGAACGGAACGACCGAACCCAGTGCGTGAGATGCGGTGGCCAGTCCGCTGTAGACCAGCGTCATGACAATGACGCCCGCGAAGATGTTGCCGAAAATCCGGCAGGCCAGAGTAACGGGGAACATGCACTCACTCATGAGGTTGAGAGGCCACATCCACAGATAAGGCGAAGCCATGTGCTTGTTGTATCCGATGAATCCTCTTGCTCTGATGGAGTTGTAATGAATCATAACGAAGGAAACCAGCGCCAGCGGACCGGTGCAGTTCAGATCCGCCGTGATGGGCCGCAGCTCCAGCAGACCCAGCATACTGCCGAATCCCAGAAAGACGATCAACGTGCCCATGTAAGGAGTGAACCTCTCGCCGATTTCTCCCATGGTATCGCGAACCATTTTATACATGAAGCCGACCAGGAGCTCGCCCACCAGCTGAGCTCCCCTGGGTACGCGCTGCATATTTCTCGTCGCGCAGAAAGCGAAGATCAGAATGATAATGCTGATGATCCAGCCGAGGACTACCGTCTCTGTGAAGTTCACACTTCCGATGCTGAA
>JAUNRL010000124.1 GCA_030535715.1 Bacillota bacterium | reverse complement strand
GCTTCAAATCGGATAACGGGAAAAGGCTCGTCTTCTGCAGGGAAGATGAGCCTTTATCTACAGTCTGACACGAACCGAGCGGAAAAAATAGCAGCAGAAAATAGTGCTTGTGCGGGAATCGGCCCTGTGTTACAATACCTTTGCGCCCTTTTCGGGCAGATAAGATGATCCGTTAGCTCAGCTGGGAGAGCGTCTGGGTGACAACCAGAAGGCCGGTGGTTCAAGTCCACTACGGATCACCATCAAAAACCCGCAGATCGAAATGATGCTGCGGGTTTTGTTTGACTGAAGTTCTGGCAGTCGGTCAGCGCGTTTCCCGTCTCTGCTTCTGCCAGCGGGCGGTGTTGCGCTCCCAGAAGACCCCGTCGGCGTAGCCCTGGATCGAGGGATCCTCCGCGGCCATTTCCAACCGCTTTTCCGCCCAGACGCAGTATCGGGGATTCTGTTCAATGCCGATGAAGCGGCGGCCCAGTTTCTTTGCCGTGACCGAGGTCGAGCCGGAGCCGAGGAAAGGATCCAGGATCAGATCTCCGGGCGAGGAACTGGCCAGGATCAGCTTGGCCAGAAGCTTTTCCGGCTTCTGGGTCGGGTGGGCAGTGTTCTCCGCCATGGACCAGTAAGGCACGGAAATGTCATCCCAGAAGTTGGAGGGATGGGTATCTCGGAAGCTGCCGTCGGCCGACTCGGTCCATCCTTTCGGCCGGCCCTCTTCCCGGTAGGGCGCCAGAACCCGACGCCGCTGCATCACATCCTCCATGTGAAAGGTATAGTCCTCCGAACAGGTGGCAAACCAGATATCTTCCAGGCTGTTTTTCCAGTTTGCCTTCGCGCCGCGGCCTTTTTCCCGCTGCCAGGTGATGCGGCTGCGGAGAATGAACTCCTCTTGCAGAACCGGCCCGATCAGCAGGCTGCTGCGCCAGTCGCAGCAGACATAGAGGGATGCGGTCTCCTTCAGGAGAGGCCGGCATAGCGCCAGCCAGTCCCGGGTAAAGCGGATATAGTCCTCCGGGCTCATCCGTGAGAATTTCTGCCCGTGATACTCCTTGGCAAGTTTGTAGGGGGGATCGACGATGAGCAGATCTACGGCGGCCTTCGGCAGGAGAGGGAGCACATCGAAACAGTCGCCGAGGATTGTCCGGTCGAAAACCTTGCCGATGACCAGAGGGCTGCCGTAACGGTCCGCGGCGTCAGCGCCGGCTTTCCCGTTTCCGCTGGCTTCGCCGGACCGCGTCCGGCACCCGGCGTCCTTTCTGCGCAGGTCGAGGCAGCGGGCCAGGTATTCCTGCCCGTCTTCAACGGAAATATCAATGGTTTTGTTTCGCATGGATTTGGCCATAGGTCTGTTCACTGTTTGTATCGAGCGGATCGTTCCGGAGCGCGGCAGTTCCGTTTCCTCTTCCGGAAATAACCTGATTATAGCAGATTCCGCGGTTCCTGCAAAGGCAACGCCTCAGCTTGGCGCGGACAGACGAAGGTTATCCATATGACCGCCGGCAGTTACATCCATGCACTTTCGTCCGTTCGGCCGGCAGTTCAGTAGTCTATCAAAATGGAAATAATCCGGAGAGAACGTAAGCACCTTCCGCCAGCCTGGCAATCCCGGGCGTCAGTGAGTATGCTGAAAGCGAAACGGGCGCAGAGAAGAACGAAAAGGAGCAGAAAATGCAGGAATACAAACCGATCAAAGAGGGGAAAGTCCGGGAGATCTATGACAATGGCGACAGCCTGATCATGGTGGCTGCCGACCGGATCTCCGTCTTTGATGTGATTCTGAAAAACGAAATCATGAAGAAGGATACGGTGCTGACACAGATGTCGAAATTCTGGCTCGACTTCACAAAGGACATCGTGCCAAATCACATGCTGTCTATGGATGTAAACGATATGCCGGGATTCTTCCGGCAGCTGCGTTTTGACGGAAACAGCATGATGTGCCGCAAACTGACCATGCTGCCCATCGAATGCATTGTACGGGGTTATATCACCGGAAGCGGCTGGGCCAGTTATCAGAAGACCGGATTGATCTGCGGCATCTGGCTTCTTCTGTGCGCCCTCTTCGGTCTGATCGTCACCAGCCTTATCGGCAACATCACGGCTTTGAGCCGACTGCTCTATGCTTTGGCTGAAGATGAGATTCTTCCGCGGGCCATCGCCAGGGTCAGCCGGCGGGGTATCCCGGTCAACGCCGTTCTGCTGTTGTGGCCATCTTCCTGCCCATTCCCTTCCTGGGGCGGACAGGCATCAGTTGGATTGTAACCGTAGATGTGACGACCATCGGCGCTATCATCATCTACAGTTTTGTTTCGGCGGCAGCGATAGGGTATGGGCGTGGACATGCGCTGACCGGTGCGCGGGGGAATGCGGTGGACGGCTTCCGGTGCTGGCTCCGTCCGGCCCGGCGGCTTCCCGGACGTTGCCAAAGTTCGGGAAACAGGGTATAATGATGTCAGATTTATTACGCAAAAGCAATACATCACAGAAGAAGAGTGAGGAGGTGAAGAATGAAGAAGTACAGCAGGATTCTGGTTACTCTGCTGATTCTGGCCATGATGGTCTGGACTCTGGCCGGCTGCGGAAGCAGCGGCGGCGGGGATGTTCAGGAGCCCACGGAGAAAGCTCCGGCGGAAGACGCGGGTTACACCAATGCGGAGGTGAATTCCGATCTGTCTATGGCAGAGGATGTGAAGGCTTACCTCGGCAAGCTGGATCTGAAGTACGGATACGATCTGACGCACGAGCTGGCGTATAACGACAAGGAGCTGGTGGACTATCCCGAGATGGGATGGCGGTCAGCCGGATCCGACGCGGAGCACAGAACGGCAGACTATCTGGTCAAGGAAATGGAAAAGATCGGACTGCAGAACGTGGATAAGATCGGCACGAGATGCGATAAGTTCCAGTTCAATGATTCGAAACTGACCATTGCCGACACGGATATTGATCTTCGTCCCGCTTCCTATCAGTGCAACGGCACCGGCAAGGAAGGCCTCCAGGCAGAAATGGTTGATGTGGGTACCGGTCTGGAAGCCGATTATGAAGGCAAGGATGTGCAGGGCAAGATCGTTCTGGCCGATGTGGACCAGAGAGAGGTTGCCTGGATCGACGGATACATCCGCATGGCCAGGGAAAAGGGCGCGGCCGCCCTGGTGACCTACGCCACCAACGGTTACGGACAGGCCAGCAAGGATACGATCAACGTGCAGGATATTTGCTGTGACGACGAGATCCCCACCTGTGCCATCAGTGTCAACCAGGCCAGGAAGATTAAGGCAGCTCTGAAGGAAGGCCATAATCAGGCGGATCTGATGCTGGACGCGGTGCTGGAGGATAACGGCGGCACGACTTACCATGTGATGGGCATGATCCCCGGTGAAAATCACGATCAGCGTGTGATCATCTCCGGCCACTATGACAAGTACTGGTACGGCTTCCAGGATGACTGCGCAGCCATCGGTCTGGTCTACACCATTGCCAAGGCCATGATTGACTCCGAATACAAGCCGAAGAACGACATCGTCTTCGTCGCTCACGGCGCAGAGGAGTGGGGCGTGACCGGATCCCCGTTCGACTGGACGACCGGCGCCTGGGGCATGATCGAAGAGGAGAGCAGCTG
>JAUNRL010000123.1 GCA_030535715.1 Bacillota bacterium | reverse complement strand
CGGGACAGCTGCCTTTTGTCGTGTGCGTTACCTTCGCTTTTCCGCGGCGATGGCGTGACCGATCAGGCCTTCACCTCTGGCCATCCGGCTGACCAAGGGCGCGATGGCGGCAGCTGCCTCCGGGCTCATGCGCTGGTAGGTGCACGTCTTTAGGAAGGTGCCCGCCCAGACACCGCCGGTATAGCGGGCAGCCCGAACCGTCGGCAGGGTATGATTGGTTCCCGATGCGTAATCGCCGAAGGCCTCAGCGGTATTGCCTCCGATAAAGAGAGAACCGTAATTGGTCAGTTTTTCGATGATCCGGTCAGGATCCGCAATGTTGATCTCCAGGTGCTCCGGTGCGTAATCGTTGCAGACGGATACGGCCTCCTTCAGATCGTCCACGACGACCACTTCACCGTAGTCTTCCCAGGACAGACGCGCGATGTCGGCCGTTTCGAGCGCGTCAAGTTCAGTTTCTACCGCAGCGATGACGCTGCGGGCCAGGGATTCATCAGTGGCCAGAAGGAAAGCCTTCGCATTGGGATCGTGTTCGCACTGAGCCAGCAGATCCGCCGCAATAACATCCGGATCGGCATGCTCATCGGCAATGGCCAGCACTTCGCTGGGCCCGGCAATAAAATCGATGCCCACCTGGCCGTAGCACTGCCGCTTGGCTTCCGCGACGTACTGATTGCCGGGGCCGACGATGACGTCCACCGGATGGATCTGCTCCGTCCCGTAAGAGAAGGCAGCGATGGCCTGGGCTCCGCCCAGGGCGTAGATCTCATCGGCGCCGGCCAGATCTATGGCGGCAAGCGTCCGGGGATGGATCTTTCCTGTGTCGTGCATGACCGGAGTCGTTGCCGCGATCCGGCCCACACCGGCGACTTTCGCCGGCGTGATCAGCATGAGGGCGGTGGAAAACAGCGGATACCTTCCTCCGGGGACATAGCAGCAGCAGGAGCCGACCGGGATGATCCGGTGTCCGAGGGAGATCCCCGGTTTCGGCTGAAAGTCGGTGATCTCGGACAGAGAATTCCGCTGCGCCCGGGCAAAGGCCTCGATATTGCCTTTGGCTTCACGCAGATCCTCCAGTTCCTCCGGACTCATTGATGCGTAGGCTTCCTCGATTTCTTCGCGGCTGACGCGGAAAGAATCCCGGACGAAGCCGTCGAAGCGCACGCTGTAGTCGCGCAGGGCCTGATCGCCGCGTTCACAGACGCTGTCGATGATGCCGGAAACGGTATCGCGCAGCTGACGGTGGTCCTCCGCCGTGCGTTCTTTGGATTTCTTAATGATCTTCATATTTCTTATTATCCCGGCTGGCCCGGCGTGTGTCAATGAAAAAGTGCTTGCATTACCTTTGCAGATATGATAAATTGGTTTACGTAGCAAGCAGAAGTCATCCGCTTCTCACCTTAGGGGCTGCGGCGCCTGGGTTCATACCGATTCCCGGTTTCCGGGGAGTCATTTGGATGTGAGCGGATACTTTGTGTCCGTTTTGTTTTTTTTCAGGAGGTACGGAACAATCGCAAGAGAAGCTTATATCAACGAAGAGATCCGCGGCCGGGAGCTGCGTGTGATCGACACCGACGGAACCCAGCTGGGCATCATGAGCCGTCAGGAAGCCCTGGATCTTTCCGAGCAGAAGAAACTGGATCTCGTCTGCATCGCGCCGAAGGCCGATCCGCCGGTCTGCCGGATTCTGGATTACGGCAAGTACCGCTACGATATGCAGAAGCGGGAGAAGGAAGCGAAGAAAAAGCAGAAGCAGACGCAGGTCAAGGAGATCCGGCTGTCCACGTTTATCGAGGATCACGACATCATGGTCAAGGCAAAGACCGGATCCAAGTTCCTCCGGGACGGGGACAAGCTGAAGGTGAGTCTGCGGTTCCGCGGAAGAGAACGTGATTATGTTGCGAGAGGCATGGAAGTCATGGACCGGTTTGCCGAGGCTGTCGCCGATGTGGGTGATGTTGACCGCAAGCCCAAGTTCGAAGGCAGAAGTCTGACGATGACACTTTCGCCGAAAAAGGATAAAAAATAACTACAGAGGGAGGAACATCATGGCAAAAAACAAAATGAAGTCTCACAGAGGTGCATGCAAGCGATTCAAGGTAACCGGTTCGGGTAAAGTGAAGAGGAATAAAGCATATAAGAGTCATATCCTTACCAAGAAGAGCCAGAAGAGAAAGAGGGGCCTGCGGAAGGCAACCACACTGACAAGCGCGGATTTGAAACGAATCAAGGCTGTACTGAGCAAGTAAGGAGGGAGTAACATGGCAAGAGTAAAGAAAGGCGTTAACGCACACAAGAGACATAAAAAAGTTCTGAAGATGGCGAAGGGCTTTTACGGTTCCAAGAGCACGACCTACAGAGCCGCCAAGCCGGCCACCATGAGAGCGCTCCGCTCCGCATATGTGGGTAGAAAGAACAGGAAGAGGGACTTCCGGAAGCTGTGGATTGCCAGAATCAACGCGGCGGCCAGAATGAACGGTCTGTCCTACAGCCGGCTGATCAACGGTCTGAAGAAGTCCGATATCGACATCAACCGGAAGATGCTGTCTGAGATCGCCATCAACGATCCCGCCGGATTCAGCAAGCTCTGCGAAACGGCCAAGAGCGCGCTGTAAGACGCTGCGGGCCCGCGGCACACAGCCAAAACAGAAGGACACGAAAGCAAAAAGACTCCTGCAGATGCAGGGGCCTTTTTTTACGTCGCGGGTGAGGCGGATGCGCCCTCCCTTGCGGTCCGCGTCTTTGACGGCTGTTAACGAGCCGCCCGCTGTTCGGACGGTTCCTCTTCCCGGGGCCAGTAGACGCAGTGGCAGGGATAGTACTCGCCCATGTAGACCCAGACGGTGTCGCCCATGGGCAGCTTCTCGGATTTATCGGCGAAGTAGAGATCGGGGATGAAGAGCTTGACGGTGGTGCGCTTCTTGCCCTTGAGCAGGATGCCCTCCTTCACCGGATTGTCCCGGAACTCCTCCAGCTTCTGCCGGAAATTCTGCACGCCGGTCTCCCGGCCGAAGTGATCCGCGAATTCGTTGATGTCCGAATACACTACATTGTCCTGATCCTTGAACCATCCAAATCGCATCATTGTTCGTTCCTCCGTAAATCTCATGTAATGTAGGAAAGCAGATGCAGAAATGAACCCATTGGTAAGGATCGACTCTGCATCTGCGGATGAAAAGGCAATGCCGTCTGCGTAAAAGAAAAACGCACACATCCTCTGAGTGTACGTAAACCGATGCAGCACAAACCGCTGCGCTGGATTGTCTCACCTCAGAAGACAAGATTCCCGAAGCGGTGACAGGTCTACCGACTCGATCCCGATGCCTACTTGGGCGCCTTCCCGAATCCTCCGATTCAGTGGCCTGATGCCCGTTCGTTGATCTTACGGTTGCTGAGACACAGTGCCGGATTCTCACCGGCTTCCGATAATATCACCCTTCCTGTATTCTGTTGACGACAACATGGTACCATCTGCATCGGATGATGTCAAGATGGAGCACGGAATATGCATTAAAACATGGTGTAACAAAGGCCGCGAGGTGCTACCATACATACCGCCAGTTTGTCTACAGACAGTTTGAAAAGTACGATGGAGACGTTCGGAGCCTTGCGCTGAGG
>JAUNRL010000122.1 GCA_030535715.1 Bacillota bacterium | reverse complement strand
TCCTCGTATCTGGCCTGGGCATCGTCGCTGGCCTCCTGGAAGAGTTTCTCCGCATTCTTCGGGAAGGTGATTTTCAAGGCCGCGTAGCGGTTCTCGCCGTCCAGGAAATCCTCGTAGGCCATGCACGGAGCCTTGCAGTCCACGCACATTTTCTGTTCCTCCAGATCCGGGTTGTATCGGTAAAGCGGCCAGTAACCGGAATCCACCGCGCGCTTCATTTCTTCCTGTACGTTCTGCATACCGCTCTTGATGCCGTGGACCGTGCAGGGCGTGTAGGCCACGATGACCGAGGGACCCTTGTGCTCTTCGGCTTCGCGGATGGCCTTGATCAGCTGGTTCATATCCGCGCCCATGGCAACGGAGGCCACATAGACATCACCGTAAGTCTTGAGGATCTGACCGATGTCTTTCTTTCTGGTCTTCTTGCCGGAAGCCTGGAACTCCGCCACCGCGCCCAGAGGCGTCGCCTTGGAGCTCTGCCCGCCGGTATTGGAATAGACCTCGTTGTCGATGATGAAGACATTGATGTCCTCGCCGGTGGCCACCACATGATCCAGCCCGCCGTAACCGATGTCATAGGCCCATCCGTCGCCGCCGTACATCCAGAAGCTCTTCTTGCAGAGGTAGTCCTTCCGCCTCAAGATTTCCCGAGCCAGTTCGAAGGAACGGGGTTTCAGATCTTCCTGGAAAGCGTCCTCCACCGCCATTTCCTCCAGTTCAGCGATCAGCAGATCCGTCGCCTCACGGGAAGCATCAATGTCATCGTAGGTGTCTACCCAGTCAATGGCATACTCGCTGCGGGTCTCCTCGATGTATTCCTGCACCAGTTCCTTCTGCTTTTCCCTCTGCTGCCGGACGGACAGATACATGCCCAGAGCCAGCTCAGCGTTATTCTCGAACAACGAATTGGTCCAGGCCACACCGCCTCCCCGCTTGTTCTTGCAGTAGGGAATGCCGGGCATACCGCTGCCCCATGCCTGGGAACAGCCCGTGCCGTTGGCCCAGTAGATCCGGTCACCGAACAGCTGGGTCAGCAGCCTGGCGTAGGGCGTCTCGCCGCAGCCCGCACAGGCCGCAGAAAACTCCACCAGAGGCTGGCGGAACTGGCTTCCCTTGACGGAATAAGGCGAGAACACGTCTCCCTTGTCGCTCAGGTTCAGAGCGTATTCCCAACGCGCCTGAGAGTCTCCCGTGGGATGCGCCGGCTTCATCTCAATGGCCTTTTTCCTTGCCGGGCAGACGGGAACGCAGCTTCCGCAGCCGGTGCAGTCGTACTGGGAAATTTGCAGGCTGTAGTAGAGCTTGTTGCCGTCCTTGGCCTTGTAGCTGCGCAGAGGCACCGCGTCAAAACCTTCCGGCGCATTCTCCTTTTCTTCCTCATTCAGAATATAGGGCCGGATCGCCGCGTGGGGGCAGACGAAAGAACAGCGGTTGCACTGGTTGCAGATGTCCGCCGCCCACTGAGGCACAAAGACCGCCAGCCCGCGCTTCTCCCATGCGGTGATGCCCATATCGATCTGGCCGTCCTTCATGGTGGCCAGAACGGACGTGGGCAGGTCATCGCCCTGCTGCCGGTTGATGGGATCCACGATTTTGCGGATCATCCAGGGCCGGCTTTCGTCTTCAATCTCCGGTTCCACATCAATATCCGCCCACTCGGGGGGCACATCAACCTTGACAAAGCCCTCCACACCGGCTTCCACCGCTTGTATGTTCTTCGTCACGACGGCGTTGCCCTTTGCGCGGTACTTGCTTTTAACCGCGCGGATCATCTCCGCCACCGCTTCCCGGGTGGGAATGACTCCAGTGATGGTAAAGAAGGCGGCCTGTAGGATGGAGTTCTTATGACTGCCCAGCCCCAGTTCGCCGGCGATCCTCGTCGCGTCGATGATGTAAAGATCAATCTTCCGCTCGGCCAGCAGTTTCTTGTCCGACGGCCACAGTTCCTTATGCGTCTCCTCGGGTGTCCAAGGGCAGTCGATCAGGAGCGTTCCCCCGGGCTTGATTTCTTCCACGATTCGGTAATCGTCCAGGAAGTGATGGTTATGGCATGCCACGAAGTCTGCGTGCTTGACGTAATAGGAACTGTGGATGGGCTCCTTGCTGAACCGCAGATGGGACTTGGTGGTGCCCAGCGTTTTCTTGGCGTCGTATTCGAAGTAGGCCTGACCGTACATATCCGTGGTGGTGTTGATGATCTCCACCGTGCTCTTGTTGGCGCCGACGGTACCATCGCCGCCCAGACCCCAGAACTTACATTCCACCGTGTCATCCCCCTGCAGCACAAAGGGCTTTACGGGAAGCGACAGGTGGGTCAGGTCATCGGTAATGCCGATGGTGAAGCTGTTGACCGGTTCCTCGGCGATGAGGTTGTCAAAGACGGCGATGATCTGTCCCGGATCCGTATCCTTGGAGCTCAAACCATAGCGGCCGCCGACAATCTCCACATCACGCTTCGCCTTGAAGATGGTCGTGCAGACATCCTCGTACAGGGGCTCGCCCGGCGCGCCCATATCCTTGCAGCGGTCCAGAACCGCGATGTGCTTCACCGTTTCGGGAATCCCGGCCAGGAAGTGCCTTGCGGAGAAGGGCCGGTACAGGTGCACCTGCAGGAAGCCAATCTTCCGGCCTTCCCGGCGCAGGGCATCCACCGCCTGCTGAATGGCGCCGGTGACCGAACCCATGGCGATCACAATGTCCGTTGCCTCCGGATCGCCGTAATAATTGAACAGTTCGTAGTTCCGGCCGGTGATCTCATTGATCTTATGGAAGTACTTTTCCACGATTTCCGGCAGGTTGTCATAATCTTGATTATTGGCTTCTCTGACCTGGAAGTAAATGTCGCCGTTCTGCACGGTGTTCCGCAGGGTCGGATGCTCCGGGTTCAGGGCTCTGTCCTTGAAATCCTGCAGGGCTTCCCGATTCAGAAGTCCGGTGATTCTGTCCATGTCCGGAATCTCCACTTTATTGATTTCATGAGAAGTCCGGAAGCCGTCGAAGAAATGCATGAAGGGAATGTTTCCCTCGATGGCCGCCAGGTGGGCTACTGGCGCCAGATCCGCGATTTCCTGCACAGAGGATGTGCAGAACTGGGCGAAGCCGGTCTCCCGGCAGGCCATGACGTCGGAATGGTCGCCGAAAATGCTCATGGCATGGGTGCCAACCGTTCTCGCGGCTACGTGGAGAACCACTGGATGCCGCTCGCCGGCGATCCGGTAAAGCACCGGGATCATCAGCATCAGTCCTTGAGAAGATGTATAGCTGGTCGATAGCGCGCCGGTCTGGATCGCGCCATGCACCGCACCGATGGCGCCGGCTTCCGACTGCATCTCCGTCAGCGTAACCGTCTGACCGAAGATATTCTTCCTGCCCTGAGCAGACCATTTGTCCGTCAGGGTCGCCATGGGAGAAGACGGGGTGATGGGATAGATCGCAGCAACCTCGGTAAACGGGTATGCCATATATGCGGCCGCCTCGTTTCCGTCCATGGTTGCGAAATGGCTTCTGTTCTCCGACATGATTGCAGACCTCTTTTCTTATCTTTTTTGCCTGATAATGTATTATCTTAGTATTTTACCAAAAAAAAAGCTCCAATGGAAGAAGCGATTTTAAGAGATTTCGCTGT
>JAUNRL010000121.1 GCA_030535715.1 Bacillota bacterium | reverse complement strand
CCTGCCTTTACGGCATCCATCATGACATTCTCTGTCGCCATGAACGGAAGCTCTGACATCAGGCGCTTCTCGATGACCTTCGGGTAGACCACAAGGCCGGAAGCGATGTTCAGATACAGGGTCAGCACGCCGTCCAGCGCCAGGAAGCCCCCGCTGATGGACACCCGCCGGTTGGCGGAGTCATCCAGGGTCCGTTCGAACCACTGGGTGGCCGCGGTGATCATGGGATTCAGACAGTCGCTGATGATGTAGTTGGAGATGGCCGCGATGCGCTCGCTGCGCATGGGGTTGCGTTTGTAGGCCATGGCCGAGGATCCGATCTGTCCCTTTTCAAAGGGCTCCTCCACTTCCTTCAGGTGCTGAAGCAGCCGGATATCATTGGAAAACTTGTGGGCACTCTGAGCGATGCCTGCCAGCACGTTCATCATCCGGCTGTCGATTTTGCGGGAGTAGGTCTGACCGGAAACCGCGTAGCAGCGGTCGAAGCCCATTTTTTCCGCGATCTTCTGTTCCAGACGGCGGCACTTTTCATGGTCCCCCTCAAAGAGTTCCAGGAAGCTGGCCTGGGTGCCGGTGGTCCCCTTGGAGCCCAGAAGCCGCAGGGAACCGATCACATAGTCCAGATCTTCCAGATCAAAGAGCAGGTCCTGGATCCAGAGTGTGGCCCGCTTGCCCACGGTGGTCGGCTGGGCCGGCTGAAAATGGGTGAAGGCCAGGGTGGGCAGGTCTTTGTTCGCTTCGGCGAAGTCCGTCAGCGCGGCGATGACGTTGATCAGCCGGCGGCGGATCAGCTGCAGAGCCTGGCGCATGATGATCAGGTCGGCGTTGTCGGTGACGTAGCAGCTGGTGGCGCCCAGATGGATGATGCCGGCGGCATCGGGACACTGCAGCCCGTAGGCGTAGACGTGGCTCATCACATCGTGGCGGACGATCTTTTCCCGCGCCTTCGCCTCGTCGTAATTGATGTCGTCGATGTGTGCCTTCATCTGATCGATCTGTTCCTGCCGGATGGGCAGGCCAAGTTCCTTCTCCGATTCGGCCAGGGCGATCCAGAGCCTCCGCCAGGTGGAAAATTTACTGTCCGGTGAAAAGAGATATTTCATTTCCTCTCCGGCGTAGCGTTCGGAAAACGGGCTGATGTATTCGCGGGTACTCATGACGGGCTCCTTTTCAGATGATGGGGTTGCTTTTGCTTCTACGAGGATATTATAACAGGTAGGATTGTGATATACTACAGCCGAGATGAAATACAAGAAGGACAAATACGAACGGCCGCTGCCCGCGCGGTGATGCTGCGGGGCCGGTGAAGTTTGACGGGAGAATGGAAATCGGATATAATTGGTATAGAATTCCGGCAAGAAGAAACGAGGGGAAGAGGAACTGACCAGAGGCTTTGTCATGAAGAAAAAGGAAATCCGGACAAAGACAACCATTACGCTGCTCGTTGCTTTTGCTGCCATCGGACTGATGGCCGGCCTGTTTGCCGTGCAGCACAGCTCCCTGTCCGGGGAAAACGCAAAGGCAGCGCCGGCAGCATCGGATCCGCGGACCGCGGACAGTGCGGCAGCCGATCATCATGACCCCGCGGCGAGGATCGACGGAAATACGAAAACGGACGGCGCCGCAGGCGGGAAGACCGCCGGTTCCGGCAACCCCTACGCGCGGGTGAAGCAGGTGCTGAAGGACTATCCGGATGAGAGGTACGACGGCTTCATCATCCAGCTGAACGAGAATGTCTCCGCGAAGGATGCGGCAGATGTCGACCGCGCCATCGAACAGGGCGCGAAGCTGACGAAGCTGAAGTACACGGAAAACACGTACACCGCCGCCTCTCTGGATGAGATCCGGGCCTGCGTCGACGATTCCCTGATCAGCTGCATCCAGCCCAACTATCAGAAGTACATGATGGAGGGAGAAATGGAACAACAATCGGCGGAGGATCCCGACGATCCGGATTACAGCCTGCAATTCAACCTCCGGAATCTGAACGTTCCGGCAGTCTGGGCATACGGGATTGACGGCCGGGATCTGGACAGCACGGTGGATATGGATCACAACGGCAATGCAGAGGATGATGACATCATCATAGCCGTCATCGATTCCGGTCTGATAGATGATCACGAGGATATCGATAAGAACCGTGTCCTGAAGGGGCAAAACTTTGCTTCGGACGGCCTGCCCGATGATACCGATGATGAGAATGGGCACGGCACGTTTGTTTCCGGCATCATTGCGGCGAAAAGTGACAACGGGAAAGGCATTGCCGGTATCCTGCAGGGCGTGAAAATCATGCCGCTGCGGATATTTGGCAGCAGAGGAACCACCAGCAGCGACATCTTTCTGGAGGCATTAAATTACGCAAGCAGTCAGAAGGAACTCTTTCGCCGGACTGACGGCAGGGAGGGCGTGAACATTTCCGTCATCAACATGAGTCTGGGAGGGGATGTTCCGTCTGCCATAGAAAAGGAGGCATGTGAACGCGCCATAAGGGCCGGAATCATTCTCGTCAGTTCAGCGGGCAACGATTATGACGATAAAGGGCAGAAGCCCAGTTATCCGGCACAGTACTGCATGGGTGTGGGTTCCGTGAATTCCGTGAATAACGTGAGCGATTTCTCCCAGCGCCTGTCCGGACATGATGGGGAAGGGTATGCCAATAAGCTTTGGGTGACGGCTCCCGGACAGAGCATCCGAAGCCTCAGCACAGCAGGTACGCACAGTTACAGGTATAATTCGGGAACCAGTTTTTCCTGCCCGGAGGTGGCTGCCCTGGCGGCCCTGTGCAAGAGTCTGGACAATGGTATGAACCAGAGCGGGTTTATGGATCTTGTCAAGGAGACGGCAGAGCGGAAGGACGGTAGTCTGGGAAATATTTACGGACAGGACCGGGAGTACGGCTGGGGACTGGCGAATTTCGAGAAAACGATCAATGCCATGCTGGACAGTCAGCAGATTCAGCTCGGGCAGCAGTCCATGGTTACGGTTAATGTCCGAAACGGTGCGGGGTCAGTGATTCCCTCTGCGCAGACCGTCATTCAGGAGAAAACCAGCGGGGATGCAGGATCGGCAATTGCCCCCGATGAGCCGGGAGGCAGCGTCTGGACTCTTCAGCGGGGGAAGACCTATACCTATCAGATCACTGCGGACGGCTACGATCCGGAGGAAGGCCACTTCACCCTGCGGACGGAAAAGAGAGTCTTAGCGGTTACCCTGACCAATAAGAACAGATATCCGGTCACCATCCGGGTGGTGGACGTCCATGGGGAAGATACAGCATACGATTCCATGACAATGAAAGCTTCAGACGATGAGCAGTTTAATCCGGCGAGCGAAAGAACCTATAAACTGCCCAACGGGAAATACAAGTGTACCGTAAAGGCGCCGGACGCTCTGGAGACCATCCAGACTATCGTTGTGGATGATGTGAAGGAAAATCTGACAAATGGCAAGACGGAGACCGTTACCCTGCGCAAGGATCGGGTGCAGCTGGAAGTTGCCCGAAACGGTTCCCTCGTATTCCGCAAGGCGGTCGCGCTGGTTTCTATGCTGAACTACACGACGGGAGATGCCCTCCACGTAACCGTTCCCGGTCAGGGCAGGCTGACGGCCCGGGTTTACGGAATAAA
>JAUNRL010000120.1 GCA_030535715.1 Bacillota bacterium | reverse complement strand
CAAGAAAAGGAAATGTACCTAAGCGTGTAGTGCTTCCGGATCCTGTATACGGCAGTGTTGTGGTGGCCAAGCTCATCAACAGCATCATGCTGGACGGCAAGAAAGGAACCGCGCAGAAGATCGTCTACAGTGCCTTCGATCAGGTGAAGGAAAGGACGGGCGAGGATCCTCTGGAAGTTTTCGAAAAAGCAATGAACAACATTATGCCGGTTCTTGAAGTCAAGGCCAGACGTGTTGGCGGCGCCAACTATCAGGTCCCCATGGAAGTCCGGCCGGCGAGAAGGCAGACCCTGGGTCTGCGATGGCTGACCAGATTCACCAGAGAACGTGGCGAAAAGACCATGTCCGAGAGACTGGCCAATGAGATCATGGATGCGGCAAACAACACCGGCGCGTCCGTGAAGAGAAAAGAAGATACGCACAAGATGGCAGAGGCCAACAAGGCATTTGCGCACTACAGATGGTAGTTGCCGTCCAAAATCAATGAAGTTGCGGATATGCCGAATCTCATCCAGATTCAGACCGATTCGTACAAATGGTTTAAGGAGGAAGGTCTTCGTGAGGTTTTTGAAGATGTTTCACCGATTAAGGGATATACGGACAATCTTGTCCTCGAATTTATCGATTATTCTCTGGACGATCCTCCGAAGTACGGGCAGGAGGAGTGCAAGGAGAGGGATGCTACCTATGCTGCTCCGCTGAAGGTCAAGGTCCGCCTGGTCAAGACCGAAACCGGAGCTGTCACCGAGCAGGAAGTCTTTATGGGCGACTTCCCGCTGATGACCGAAAAAGGTACCTTTATATATAACGGAGCGGAGCGGGTCGTCGTCACTCAGCTTGTCCGTTCCCCCGGGCCGTACTATGACCATGAGATCGACAAGTACGGCAAGAATCTGTATTCCACACAGGTTATCCCCAACCGGGGCGCCTGGCTGGAGTACGAAACCGATTCCAACGAAATCCTTTCCGTGCGTGTGGACCGGACCAGAAAACAACCGGCCACCATTTTGCTGCGCGCGCTGGGCATCGGCTCCAATCAGGAGATCATCAACATCTTTGGCGAAGATCCCCGTCTGATGAAGACTCTGGAGAAGGATCCGACCACCAACTACGAGGAAGGCGTCAAGGAAATCTACAAGAAGCTGCGTCCGGGTGAGCCTCCCACGCTGGAGAGCGCCCAGTCCCTGTTCCGGTCCATGTTCTTCGATCCGAAGAGATACGATTTGGCCAGGGTCGGCAGATACAAATACAATAAGAAGCTGGGACTCTACAACCGTCTGGCCGGCAGCATCGTGGCCGAGGACGTCATTGATCCCAACACGGGTGAAATCCTGGCCGAGAACGGGCAGACCATCAGCAAGGAACTGGCGCGCCAGATCGAGAACTCCGGCCTGGCCTCCGTCCTGGTGCACAGCAGCTACGATGATCAGGCGGTCACGAAGATCATCGGCAACCAGTTCGTTGACATCGATCAGTACATTGAATTTGACATTTCCGATCTTCGCATCGCGGATCGGGTGTTTTACCCTGTCCTGATGGAAATCATCCGGGAACACGGGGAAGAAGGCGAAGCAGCTATGCGGGAAGCGCTGCAGATGCGCAAGTTTGACCTGTCCCCCAAACATATTCTGGTGGAAGATGTGGTTGCCTCCATCAGCTACCTGCTGAATCTGAACTTCGGCATCGGCAACATCGACGATATTGATCATCTGGGCAACCGCCGTCTGCGTACCGTGGGCGAGCTGCTGCAGAACCAGATCCGGATCGGTCTGTCCAGAATGGAACGTACCATCAAGGAGAGGATGACGACCATTGACATCGCCGAGGTGACGCCGGGAAGTCTGATGCACACCCGTCCGGTCACGGCGGCGGTCAAGGAGTTCTTCGGCAGTTCCCAGCTGTCCCAGTTCATGGATCAGACGAATCCGCTGGCGGAGCTGACCCATAAGAGAAGGCTTTCCGCTCTTGGCCCCGGTGGCCTGTCCAGAGAGCGGGCCGGATTTGAAGTCCGTGACGTTCACCACTCCCATTACGGCAGAATGTGTCCCATTGAGACACCGGAAGGTCCGAACATCGGCCTGATCGGCTCCCTGACCACCTACGGCGTGATCAACCAGTACGGGTTCATCGAAACGCCTTACCGGGTCGTCGACAAAGAAACGGGTATCGTCAGGGATGAGATCCACTATCTGACGGCGGACGATGAAGAAGATAAGATTGTGGCTCAGGCCAATGAGCCTCTGGACTCCGAAGGGCGTTTCGTCAATCTGAAGGTGGCGGCCAGAGGGTCCGGCGGCGACATCGATCTGGTTCCCAGAGACAGGGTGGACTACATGGACGTTTCCCCGAAGCAGGTCGTGTCCGTGGCGACAGCCATGATCCCCTTCCTGGAAAACGACGACGCCAACCGCGCGCTCATGGGTTCCAATATGCAGCGGCAGGCGGTGCCCCTCATGGTCACCGAGGCACCCATGGTCGGAACGGGTATCGAGTACAAGGCTGCCCGTGACTCCGGCGTGGTCCAGCTGGCGAAGCACGCCGGAACCGTTGCCTTTGTAGACGCGGACCGCATCGGCATCACCCGGGACGACGGCGAAGGCGTGGACAGCTATCAGCTGCTGAAGTTCAAGCGCTCCAACCAGGGCACCTGCATCAACCAGAGACCCATCGTCATCAAGGGCGAGCATGTGGATGAGGGCGAGGTGATCGCGGACGGTCCCTCCACGGCCAACGGTGAGGTCGCGCTGGGCAAGAATCTGCTGATCGGGTTCATGACCTGGGAAGGCTACAACTACGAGGATGCCATCATCCTGAACGAGAAACTGATCATGGATGACGTGCTGACCTCCATCCATATTGAAAAATATGAATCCGAAGCCAGAGACACCAAGCTGGGCCCCGAAGAGATCACCCGGGACATTCCCAACGTCGGTGAGGATGCGCTGAAGGATCTGGACGAGGAAGGCATCGTGCGCATCGGCGCGGAGGTTAACTCCTCCGATATTCTGGTGGGCAAGGTTACGCCGAAGGGCGAAACCGAGCTGACGGCGGAAGAGCGTCTGCTGCGGGCTATCTTCGGAGAAAAGGCAAGAGAGGTCAGAGATACCTCCCTGAAGGTTCCCCACGGAGAGACCGGCATCGTGGTCGATGTGAAGACCTTTTCCCGGGAGAACGGCGATGAACTGTCCCCGGGCGTCAACAAGCTGGTTCGGGTATATATCGCGACCAAGCGCAAGATCAGCGTAGGCGACAAAATGGCGGGACGCCACGGAAACAAGGGCGTCATCTCCCGGATCCTGCCAGAAGAGGATATGCCTTTCCTGGAGAACGGACAGCCGCTGCAGGTCATGCTGAATCCTCTGGGTGTACCGTCCCGTATGAATGTGGGACAGGTACTGGAGGTTCACCTGGGACTGGCGGCCAAGCATAAAAACTGGTACATCGCCACTCCTGTATTTGACGGCGCCACCGAAAAGGACATCATCGAGCTGCTCAAGGAGACCGGATTCGATGAGAGTGGCAAGCTGCGCCTGCGGGACGGCCGGACCGGTGAGTACTTCGACAACCCGGTCACCGTCGGATACATGTATATGCTCAAACTGCACCATCTGGTCGATGATAAGATCCACGCC
>JAUNRL010000119.1:2379-3654 GCA_030535715.1 Bacillota bacterium | reverse complement strand
GAAGGTTGAGCCAGCACATGATGCCTACGCCAACATCTGCAAAAGCCCACGCTGTGGTCATGTCACGCATGGATGCCAGGAAGGCCAGCAGCGCGATAATCAGGCAGCCGATGGTGTAGGCGTACTTCTTCGTCTTATCCGATGTAGACCCCAGCACATACTGAATATTTGCATCTGCATACACAGCGAAAGAAAGCAGTGTGGTGAAGGCGAAAAAGAACAGTGCAATTGTAATGAATGGTGCTCCGAACCCCGATATGAAACTGTCGATAGCACCCTGTACGAATCCGGGACCCGCTTCCACACCGGACAGTCCTTCGACGATGGCATTGCCGTCTGCATCCAGCACATTATAACAGCCAGTGGACAGCATCATGATCGCTGTGGATGTGCAGACCAGAAGCGTATCAATGTAAACAGAGAACGCCTGCGCCAGACCTTGCTTCGCCGGGTGGGATACTTCAGCCGTTGCCGCTGCATGAGCTCCGGAGCCCCAGCCTGCCTCATTAGAATAAATTCCCCTTTTCACACCCATCATGACACAGCTCCCAAATACTGCGCCGAAGATCGCTTCCTGATTGAACGCGCATTTGAAAATCAGCGCAAACATGGGGCCAATCTGCGGGGCATTGATAATCATGATGATCACTGCCAGCAGCAGATAAATACCCGCCATGATCGGAACCACCCAGCTGGCGAAAGATCCAATTCTCTTCAGGCCGCCCAGTGTAACCGCAATAAAGAATCCTGCTACGATGATGCCTACGATGATTGGACTGATGCTAAGATTCAGACCGCGAAATGCCGATGTGATGGCGCCGGCCTGCACTGTAGGCCCGGTGATCGTCATCGCCAGAATCGTTGCCAGAGCGAACAGAATCGCCAGTGGCTTGCACTTCAGACCTCGTTCGATATAGTATGCTGGGCCGCCCCGGTATTCACCGATCACTTTTGACTTATAGGTCTGTGCTAGCGTTGACTCAGAGAAAGCCGAACCAGCTCCTACAAGAGCGATGATCCACATCCAGAATACCGCACCCGGGCCTCCTGTACCGATGGCGCTTGCAACTCCGGCGATATTGCCTGTACCGACTCTGCCACCCAGCGCCATGCAAAAGCCCTGGAAGGAAGATACTCCGTTTTCGCTTCCGCTTCCCTTCCGCAGTTGTGTGACCATATCACCGATCAATCGGAACTGCGGGAATTTCAGACCAATGGACAGAAACAGTCCGACCGCAATCGCCAGATATACCAGCGCGGGCGCCCACAAATACC
>JAUNRL010000119.1:0-2369 GCA_030535715.1 Bacillota bacterium | reverse complement strand
AATCTGCTACACTCGCTAACATAATCCGCTCCTTTTTTTCTTCTATAATAAAAATAATTTTTTTATCATGTTATAGGTGATACCCGTCCTGTTTGCCAGGTCTGTCATCGTCATTCCGTTTTGAGCCAGAGCGTTTTTTAAGTTATTACCGAAAGACATAACAGTAATTTCCCTAAAACAATTCTTTCTGATCCATATCTTATCGTTGAACTATGGTTCATGCAAGACAATGATGTTTCCAGTCAAACGGAACCAAAAAACCGCCTGCGCCGACAACCAAACAATTTAACAGAGCATTACCTCCATGCATGTTTCATATCGCTTAAACGTCATCAGCACAATTGCGGTTCTGGTTTCCCATGGGAGACATCATTCCTGTCTCGAACAGTATATCATTTTCTCATCAATTGGAGTATTTATTTCTTCATAGTATCCTTTCTGTCCGGGTTGCTGATTATTCCTCATCGAAGGATGATGGCTCTCCCTTTTTCCGATCTTACTTCGTGAACAGCGGTGTTGAGTAATATCTGTCGCCGCTGTCCGGAAGCAGCGCCACGATGGTCTTGCCCTTGTTCTCCGGCTTCTTCGCGTACTCTATGGCGGCGTACAGCGCGGCGCCAGAGGAGATGCCGACGGAGATGCCTTCCTTCTTTGCCAGCAGTTTTGCCGCATTGAAAGCGTCCTCATTGGAGGACGTGAAGACCTCATCGTATACCGCTGTGTTCAGCACATCCGGCACGAAGCCCGCGCCGATCCCCTGGATCTTATGGGGGCCGGGTCTGCCTTCGGAGAGCACCGGGGAATCCTTCGGTTCCAGCGCCACGACCTTCACCTCCGGATTCCGCTCCTTCAGGTATTCGCCGGTACCGGTCACCGTTCCGCCGGTGCCCACGCCGGCGATGAAGATGTCTACCGCTCCATCCGTATCCTTCCAGATCTCCGGTCCGGTGATCGCCTTATGGATGGCCGGATTGGCCGGATTGACGAACTGTCCCGGTATGAAACCGCCGTCGATTTCTTCGGCCAGCTCTTCCGCCTTTGCGATGGCGCCCTTCATGCCCCTGGCGCCTTCGGTCAGAACGATCTCCGCCCCGTACGCTTTCAGAATGTTTCTTCTCTCCACGCTCATGGTTTCCGGCATGGTCAGGATTGCCCGGTACCCTTTCGCCGCAGCAATCGCCGCCAGACCGATTCCGGTGTTGCCGGAGGTGGGTTCGATGATCACGGATCTCTCTTTCAGAAGACCCTTTTCCTCCGCGTCCTCGATCATGGATTTCGCGATACGATCCTTGACGCTGCCCGCCGGATTGAAGTATTCCAGTTTGACCAGAACAGTTGCCTGAAGCCCCAGCTCCTTCTCAATGTTGATGACCTCTACCAGAGGGGTATTGCCGATCAGTTCCAGCATTCCTTTATAAATATTTGCCATTTTGTTTCTCCTCTCTTCGTCTCTTCTTTGCCGGTGTTGTTGTCTGTGTCGCTTCCCGCTTTTTCTTATTTCGCCGCTTCAAACCCTTTTTCCAGATCCGCGATGATGTCATCGATATGCTCTGTTTTGATGGACAGCCGGATGGTTCTCGGAAAAATCCCCTGATCCGCCAGTTCTTCTTCCGTTAACTGGGAATGGGTCGTGGTCGCCGGGTGGATCACCGGGCTCTTCACATCCGCCACATTGGCCAGCAGAGAGAATATCTCCAGCGCGTCAATGAATTTCCAGGCCGCCTCTTTGCCGCCCCTGATCTCAGTGGAACACATAGGCTGTTGTCGCGCAAATCGGAGCAGCCCCAGCATCCGTCGCAGGATCCACCTGTTCCTGTCCCACGTGTAACTGTAATGTTTCAAATTTCAATCCGCTCATATTTATCCTTCTCCTTCTTTTGTTCTTTTCGGTTTTTCATTTTGAACGACGCCATATTACTACCACTCAACCACTATGTCAATAGGTTTTATGAAAAAGTTCCATCTTCCCTGTAGGTTAATAGGGTTTTATTGCGATTTCTTCCTTCCTCGGCTATAATCAAGGTATCCGGAAGAAAGAGGCGGCAAATATGATCTCAACGAAAGGGCGCTACGCGCTGCGGGTCATGATCGACCTGGCACAGCATGAAGACGAAGGCAATATTCCGCTGAAGGACATTGCCGAACGTCAGGAAATATCAAAAAAGTATCTGGAAATCCTCGTTAAGGAACTGGTCAGGGGCGGACTGGCGCACGGCGTCAGCGGCAAAGGCGGCGGCTACAGCCTCTGCAGAGAGCCGGAGGAATACTCGATCGGCGAAATTCTTGAACTGATGGAAGGTTCCCTTGCGCCGGTTATCTGTCTGACCGAAGGGAGCCAGAGCTGCGGCCGCGCGGATTACTGTGAGACT
>JAUNRL010000118.1 GCA_030535715.1 Bacillota bacterium | reverse complement strand
CATCCCCGGTTCAGGCACGTTCCGCCTGCCCGGCGGGATTCGATAACGGCTGTACGGAATCCGGCGCGAGCCCCGTGGATGGCGGCCACATAGCCGCCGGGACCTGCGCCGATGATGATCAGATCATAGATAGTGTTCACGGATTCCTCCTCGATTGTTTTCGCTTATTCTGCGCAGGTATAACGCAGCACCGGATGTCTGGCCGCGCCCACTTCATCCAGCCGGCGCACCGGCGTAGTGACCGGAGCCCCATGCAGCGCCTGCGGATCGGCGTGTGCCGTATCGTAAAGCTGACGCAGAACCCCGACGGCCCAATCCAGCGTTTCCCGGGATTCCGTCTCCGTCGGTTCGACCATAAGCGCCTCATGCACCGTCAGCGGGAAGTACATTGTCGGCGGATGAATGCCGTGATCCAGCAGTCCCTTGGCGATGTCCATGGCCGAAACGCCGGTTTCCTTCAGCAGCGAAGAAAGATCCATGACGAATTCATGCATGCAGATCTTTGTATCAAAGGCGATGTCGTATTTATCCCGCAGCTTCGCCATCATATAGTTGGCGTTCAGGACAGCGCCTTCGCTGGCCTGGCGGATGCCTTCCGCTCCCAGGGAGCGAATATAGGTCAGGGCCTTGACCACGACCAGGAAGTTGCCGTAAAAGCTCTTCATTTCACCGAAACTGTCGTCGGACTTTTCCATGGCATAGACCGGGCATCCGTCCTTTTCTCCGGTGATCTTCACGGTTTTTCCGGGAAGGAAACGGGCAAGATGCTCCTTGCATCCCACGAGGCCTGCGCCCGGGCCGCCGCCGCCGTGGGGAGTAGAAAACGTCTTGTGCAGATTCAGATGCACACAGTCAAACCCCATGTCTCCCGGACGGGCAATGCCCATAACCGCGTTGAGATTGGCGCCGTCGTAATAGCACTGTCCTCCGCAGTCGTGGATAATCCGGGTGATCTCCTGAATGTTCGGGTCGAAGAGTCCCGCCGTATTGGGATTGGTCAGCATGAGGCCGGCGATGTTCTGGCCTTCCTCTCCTTCGCACAGTTCCCGCAGCTTATCCACATCCACGCAGCCCTTCGCGTCGGACTCAATGTTAATGACCGTCATGCCGGCCATAACCGCGCTGGCGGGATTGGTCCCGTGGGCGGAATCCGGAACAATGATCTTCGTCCTCCGGGGTTGCCTGTTAGCCCTGTGCCAGGCTTTGATCAGCAGCAGGCCGGTGAATTCACCGTGGGCGCCCGCCGCCGGCTGGAAGGTGAAAGCTTCCATGCCGGTGATGGCCGCAAGAGCCTCTTCCGTCTCCTTCAGCACCTGCAGGCAGCCCTGCACGGTGGATTCCGGCTGAAGCGGATGCACGCCGGTAAATCCATCGAGAGACGCGGTTTTTTCATTGATCCGGGGATTGTACTTCATGGTACAGGAGCCAAGCGGATAGAACCCGTCATTGATCCCGTGGGCCTTATGGGCCAGTTCGGTGTAATGCCTGGACAGATCCACCTCGGACACCTGCGGGAGCCCCGGCGGCGTCCGGCGCAGATCGTTATCCTCCAGCGTGTATTCTCTGACGTCACAGGGAGGGAGAAGCTAACCGCTCCGGCCTTCCCGGCTCTTTTCGTAAATCAGCATCAGCCCACCTCCTTCAGGATTTCAATGACTTCATCGATCTGCTGCCGGCTGTTCATCTCCGTGCAGCACCAGAGAATCCGGTGCCCATCCAGAGGCAGTCCGCCCAGAATGCCCTGCGCTTCCAGCGCGGAAAGGATTTGTCCGGAGATCCGCTCTGAGGATGTGACAAACTCGGAGAAGAACTTCTCATTCTCCACCCGGAAGCCGATCTTTTCCAGTTCACCGGCCAGATAATGGGCTTTGGATACCGACTGGGAAGCCGCATCGGCCAGGCCCCGGGGGCCCATTGCCGCCAGATAGACCCCGGCGGCCAGTGCGCAGAGCGCCTGATTGGAACAGATGTTGCTGGAAGCCTTTTCCCGGCGAATATGCTGTTCCCTGGCCTGCAGCGTCAGAACATAACCGGTTTTCCCGTCAGCGTCCGTCGTCTGTCCGACAATCCGACCGGGAAGTTTCCTCTTCATGGCATCCGCAGCGGCCATGAACCCCAGATACGGACCGCCGAAAGCCAGGGGCATGCCCAGGGACTGCCCTTCGCCGACGGCCGCATCAGCGCCGTACTCCCCGGGTGTCTTCAGCACGCCCAGGGATATGGGATCGACGCTCATGATCAGCTTTGCCTTTGCGCCGTGCACGATCTTCTCGATGGTCTCCATATCTTCCAGCGATCCGAAATAGTTCGGATGCTGCACGAGAACGCAGGCGGTCTGCTCATCGATCATCTCCTGCAGCGCCTGCGCGTCGGTCACCAGAGCATCGACGGGGATGATCTGCAGATCCATTTCATTTCCGAAACAGTAGGTTCGGATGGTATTCAGAATGCCGGGCGCGACTGCCGCGCTGACCAGTGCTCTGTTTCTCTTCCGGTCACGGCACATAGCTACCGCTTCCGCCGCGGCCGTGGCGCCGTCATAAACGGAGGCGTTGGACACATCCATGCCCGTCAGCTCGCAGATGCCGGTCTGGTATTCAAAGATGGACTGCAGCACGCCCTGACTGATTTCCGCCTGATAGGGCGTGTAGGCCGTCTGCAGCGTTTCGTTGGCCAGCACGTGGCTGACCATGGCGGGAATGTACCGGTGATAGGCTCCGGCTCCGCGAAAGATGGACCGGAATACGGTGTTCCGGTCAGCCATCCTCTTCATGTCCTGCAGAACCTCCATCTCCGCTTTTCCGGCGGGCAGATCCAGAGACGGCCTGAGCCGGACTTCTTCAGGAATCGAGACAAAAAGATCCTCCGTGGAGGCGAGTCCGATTTCCTGCAGCATTTCCTGCTGTTCCCGCCCGGAATGTGGTATATAACTTGCCATGGGGCTACTCCTCTTCGTTTTCTACGTAGGCTTCGTATTCCTCCGCCGTCATGAACTCGGTGTGATCCGTTACTTTTTCCACCCGGATGAACCAGGCATCATAGGCGGATTCATTGATCAGTTCCGGCGCATCCAGCAGTTCTTCGTTGATCTCGCTGACCACCCCGGTAACCGGAGAATAGATATCGGAAACGGCCTTGACCGATTCCACATCGGCAAAGACGGATTCCGCCTCAACCTCGTCGCCTTCTTCCGGCAGATTGACAAAGACCAGATCGCCCAGGGCATCCTGCGCGTAATCCGTGATTCCGACCGTAGCCGTATCCTCTTCGAGTTTTACCCATTCATGAGATTTGGTGTAGGAAAGATCTGTTCTAAATTCCATAGCGATTCTCCTTTAATGCAATCAATACGCTTTATCGGCAAAGGCAACGCGGCCTCTGTCATCAGTTATTTGTGGAAGGGCATCGGAATGACGTCCGCTTCCACTTTGCGTCCGCGGACGTCGACAATGAGCTTCGTTCCGATCTGCGCATATTCCTTCGGAACCCGGGCCATGGCGATGGGCCGGTCGTTGCTGGGGACTTTGGTGCCGGAGGTGGACTGACCGATGAGATCCCCCGCTTCGCTGTAAACATTCTGGTGTTCCCGGACAATGCCCCGTCCGGTAACCGCCAGACCCACCCGGACTATGGCGGGCTCCCCGGCTTCCTCCAT
>JAUNRL010000117.1 GCA_030535715.1 Bacillota bacterium | reverse complement strand
AACCCCTGATTCAGCCGTGAGAGGGCTGCGTCTTGACCACTTGACCAATCGAGCACGTCTGTGGCAAAAGGAAGTATATCACAGGATGCGGGCGATTGTAAAGGGGGCATTTTTTGAAATCGCAGCCTTCCGGATTATGTGCTATACTATCTGTGTACGGCCGCAGCAGGCGTTGCCTTTGCAGAAAGAGGAGAGAACCGATGAAGATGATCATTACCGCCGGGGGAACCAGCGAACGGATCGACGATGTACGGACGATCACCAATTCGTCCACGGGCAGTCTCGGGCTGGCCATCGGCGAGGTGTTTATCCGGGAGGCGGAGGAGACGGGGAAAATTGAACGGATCTGGTATCTGCACGGACAGCGGGCGAAGGCACCGGAGCATCCGGCCGTGATTCCCGTGCCCATCGGCGGCGTGCTGGATCTGCAGGATAATCTGACAAGAATCCTGCGGGAAGAGAAGATTGGCGCCTGCATCCACGCCATGGCGGTCAGCGATTATATGGTGCATCAGGTCACCACGCTGGACAGGCTTATGGGAACGGAGGATCCGGAACATGCGCAGGACCTTTCCGGGAACAAGATCAGCTCGGACATCGATGACCTGATCATCCATATGAAGCGCTCGCCCAAGGTAATCGGTGGGATCAAAAGGACAAGCCCCGGCACAATCTTGGTGGGTTTTAAGCTTCTGAGCGGCGTGCCCCACGAGGAGCTGATCGACGTGGGCTACCGACTGCTGCAGAAGAACGACTGCGATTTTGTTATGGCCAATGACCTGAAGGAGATCGGTCCGGGCGTGCACCGGGGATATCTGATTCACCGGGATAAAAGCTACGACACCATGGAAGCCAATGAAGAAATCGCGGAGATGATCCGCCGGCGGGTGCTGGAGACGGCCGCGGGAGAGAAGTAGCGCCGGAAAGAGGCGTGTCCAAAAGCAATTCCGTCCGGGCGGCGTCCAAAGGCAATCCCAGCCGGGCCGGAACCACAGAACAGAAAGAAGGAACCAAAGATGAATATCGTACTGGGCGTAACGGGAAGCATATCCGCCTATAAGGCGGCGGACATCGCCAATCAACTGACGAAGAACGGACACGACGTGCACGTGGTGTTGACCGAAGGCGGAGAGCGGTTTATCACGGCGCTGACTTTGCAGACGCTGACGAAGAACCGGGTGTACACCGATGCCTTCGATGAAGGCGATCCGGCGGTTGTGCAGCACATCGACCTAGCGGAGAAAGCGGATCTGGTGCTGATCGCGCCGGCCACGGGAAACATCATCGGCAGGATTGCCGTGGGCCTTGCCGACGATCTGCTCAGTGCGGTGGTCATGGCCGCGGCGGATCGGGTGCCGGTCTACATTGCGCCCGCCATGAATACCCATATGTACGAGAACTCCATCGTGCAGGACAACATCGGGAAACTGCAGGAACTGGGATATCACTTTATCGAACCAAAGGAGTCCATGCTGGCCTGCGGAACCTATGGCAGAGGCGCTCTGGCGGACGTGGACACCATCGTGGAAACCGTTGAACTGGTCGGAGGAGTAGCAGCATTATGATCATGTACGAAAGCACCCGCGGGAACGCGGAAAAAAAGACCGCATCCCAGGCGGTGATTCAGGGAATCGCAGAGGACAGGGGACTGTATGTTCCGGAGACTGTGCCGGCGCTGTCGGTGGATCTGAAACAGCTTCAGGGGAAGACCTATAAAGAGCTCGCATTCCTGATCATCCGGACCTTCTTTGACGACTACACCGACGAGGAGATAACGTACTGCACTGACGGCGCCTACACGGATAAATTTGAAGCGGAGGAGATCGTTCCGGTGACCGAAGCCGGCGGCGCCTATTACCTCGAGCTGTATCACGGCCGGACCGCGGCCTTCAAGGACATGGCTCTGTCCATTCTGCCCTATCTTCTGACCACAGCGACGAAGAAGGAGAAGGAGGACAAGAAAATCTGCATTTTGACTGCGACCTCCGGCGACACGGGCAAGGCGGCGCTGGAGGGATTCGCCGATGTCCCGGGAACGGAGATCGTCGTCTTCTTCCCGAACCAGGGTGTCAGTCAGGTGCAGGAGCGACAGATGATCACACAGGAGGGGCAGAACACCCACGTCTTTGCCATCGAAGGAAATTTCGACGATGCCCAGACCGGAGTGAAGAAGATCTTCAGCGACAAAGCCTTCGGCGGGAAAATGGCGGACTGGGGATGCCGGTTTTCCTCGGCAAACTCCATCAATATCGGCCGCCTGGTTCCTCAGGTTGCCTACTACGTCTGGGGCTATGTGAAGCTCATGGAGCGCAGTGTCATCCGGCCGGGGAATCCGGTCAATATCGTCGTGCCCACGGGCAACTTCGGCAACATTCTGGCGGCGTACTACGCGCGGGAGATGGGTATTCCGGTGAACCGGTTCATCTGCGCTTCCAATAAGAACCGCATTCTGACCGACTTCTTCCGGACCGGCGTCTACGATACCCGCCGGGAGTTCTATCTGACCAATTCGCCTTCCATGGATATCCTGATCTCCAGCAATCTGGAACGGCTGCTCTACCACCTGGCCGGCAATGACGGAGAGGAGATCCGCCGTCTTATGGCCGGGCTGGAGAAGGACGGATATTACAAGGTCAGCCCGAAGATTCGGGAAGGCATGGAGATATTCTGGGGAGGTTGCGCGACGGTGGAGGAAACCAATGAAACCATCGGCAGGATGTACCGGGATTACGGCTACCTGATCGACACCCATACGGCCGTCGGCTGCAAGGTCTGGCAGGTTTACCGGGAAGAAACCGGGGATGATACCCCGACTCTGATCGCCTCTACAGCCAGTGCCTACAAGTTCGCCGAGAGTGTGGCGAAGTCCATCGGCCTGCCTGAGCGGAAGAGCGGCTTCGCCTACATTGAGGATATCGCGGAGAAGACCGGTGTGCCCGTGCCGAAGGCGCTGCGGGATCTGGATAAAAAGGCAATCCGCCACCGGGGCGTCATCACCATCGGAGAGATGGCGGCGGCCGTAGAGAGCAGTGTTAAATGAAAGGAGAAACGGCGCTGACCCGTCAGGGATGCTGATGCTGTCATCGGAGAAGACGGGACACGCCGAAATCTGTCCGATGAAGAAAATCAAAAACCCGATTGCCCTGGTTCTGATCGTAGCGATGGTGATCGTTTCGGCGGTTGTTTTCGCCGGATGTGTCGGTTCGGAGCCGGCGACCCTGGAGGGCTATCTGGCCGGCAACGATGAGGCGCAGAAACAGATCGGGGAATCTCTGGCCGGACTGCAGAGCGATGACATGAGAGTGGACGTTTCCTATGAGGGAAACAAAATCATCATCACCTGCGCGTTGAAAAGCACCTATGAAGGAGATGTGGTTCAGGCTGTCCGGGATGCCTATGTTCATTCAGAGGAGACGATGAAGGCGTCGCTGGAAGCTTCCATTCAGGAGATTCAGGAATCCACAGAGTTGTCCGGGATCACCATTGACGTTGTGGTGAACAATGGCGATGGAAGTGAACTGTGGCGGGGATCCTACGGGCCTGTGGATTCTGCGGATTAAAAAAATGCGGCCGGAAGACTGCAGTGTTTCGGGAAACGGTCGGCTTCGGCCGTTTTTTTCTTTTCGCGCCGGCTGACCGGACCGATCCTGTACGGTCAGCGCAGTCCCCGCAGACGCTTGCGCA
>JAUNRL010000116.1 GCA_030535715.1 Bacillota bacterium | reverse complement strand
CGGCGGAGCCGGCTCCTGCGCCGGGTCGGGCCAGGAAGTACCAGCGGCCGTTTGCCAGGAAGTTCCGGCCGTTCATGATCGACAGGTTCAGGCGGTACCGGATGGTATTGCCGTCGATGGTTTCGGCTGTGAAAGCGTGTTCTTCGTGAAGGGTGCCGGTGATGACGCCGTGATCATCGTCCCCGCCGTCCAGGGCGCCCCGCGGGAAGATGATCCGGGCAAGGCTGAGGGAAGGGGGCTGTTCGGCATTGAAGCGGACATCCATATTCAGGTAGATTCTCTCCCAGGACAGGCTGGTGATGGTTACGGAGCCATCGCTGATGAAGGATTGTTTGGAAGTCATAACTGCTGCCTTTCGTTAGCGGTGAGGTCGAAGTGGGCAACCATGCGGGACGTGCCCTCACCGATTCCCACCTTCGGGATCCAGCCGAGGGATTTGATCCTGCGGTCGTCCAGGCCGATAAAGCGGGCGGGGTTGTATTTGCCCGTGGTGTTTTCGTCGATATCCATGACCAGCTCAAGCTGTTTTTCGGGCCGGCTGGCCAGGAAGGCCTCCGCCAGTTGACGAATGGAAATCACATGTTCGCTGTCGGCAACGTTATAGGCCGGTTCTGTGCCCAGAAGCAGGGTGTAGAAGAGGCCGGAGACGGCGTCGCTGACGTAGGTATAGGCCCGGCGGGCGGAGCCGTCGCTTTTCATGACGATGTTCTCGCCCCGGAAGACATTGGCGGCGAAGTCCGCCTGAACCCGGCCGTCATCAGGCGAGAGGCCAGGACCGTAGATATGGGCGAAGCGGACGATCCGGCAGTCGATGCCGTACTGCGCATGGTAGGAGGCGCAGATGGTCTCTGCGGCACGCTTGCCCTCCGAGTAGCAGGAACGGGGGTTCAGGCAGTCCAGGTAGCCGTAGTCGGTTTCGGTAATGGATTCGAGGTCATCGGATACTTTGCCGTAGACTTCCGAGGAAGACATGAGAACAAAGGCGGCGTTGCCTTTGCTTACGGCCAGATCCAGCAGATGGAAAGTGCCGATCAGGGCGGCACGGATCGTGGCGGTGGGAGCGCTCTGGTGCTGCGCGGGCCGGGCCGGGCCGGCGCCGTGAATGATATAGTCTACGGGGCCGTTGATAGCCAGGGGTGCGGTGACGTCCTGAACGAGCAGGGTCAGATCGCTGCGGTCGAGGAGGCTGCCCAGGATCCGGCGGGCCTTCTGCTCGTTTCGCACGAGGGCAAGGACGCGGATGTTCAGGTTGTCCCGATCGTTTAAGGCCAGCAGGGTGCACAGAACATAGGAAGGGATCATTCCGCTGGCGCCGGTGACGAGCACGGTGGTGTCACGGAAGGTTTCCCAGGGCAGATCGTCGGCGATGATGCGTTCGATGTCCTCGGCGATAATGGGGTTGTCCAGACCGGTGATGTGCATAGCAGTGCCTCCTTGGTGATGTCGGAGCTGCGCGGGCTGCGAAGCCGCGGGTTAAACTAACTTGATTATACAATACTCGGATGTGGCGGACAAGGTTGGGAAGGGGTTCCTTATGGAATCGCCGGGTGTTTGTTTACTAACCTGCCGCATACGCATCTTGCGGTCGGCAGGGCAATCCTTTATACTAAGGTGAGATAAAGCATGAGCGGGAAAACGTGTGATACCGCGGAGGTTGACCTATGGAAATGGACGCGAAACAGACCATCCATATCCTTCTGAAGACGACGGTGGATAAGGAATACAAAGAAATTGACCGGCCGGGACCCTTCGTGCTGGAGGACCTGGTGAAGGAGGTGCAGGGGGAGCTACCCTACCGGGTGCTGATTGCCAGTGTCAATGGGATGAACCGGGAACTGACCGAGGTGATCGGGAAGGATTCGCGGATCCAGCTTTTTGATATGCGCACCCACAGCGCGGATCTGGTGTACCAGAGAAGTCTGTCGTTGCTGTATCTGAAAGCGGTGAAGGATGTACTGGGCGTGGACGCAGAGATCGACAATTCCCTGAACAAGGGACTCTATACGGACATCAAAGTCAAAGGGAGAATCCACGCCGATCAGGTGAAGGCGGTGGAAGAACGTATGCGCGAGATGGTCCGGCAGGATCTGCCCATCGTAAAGGAAAACGTCACGGTGGAGGAGGGCATCCGCATCTGGAGCGAGATGGGCTATGGCGAGAAGGTTGCCCTGCTGAAGGAGTTCGATGAACCGGCTTTTGATACACGGTTCTACCGATTGGAGGATTACCGGAACTATTTCTTCGGGCTGATGGTGCCATCCACAGGTTATCTGGAACGCTTCGAGCTGCGCAAATACAAGACCGGCGTCCTGCTGCGTTTCCCCTATTACGTCAAACCCGATGAGATTCCCCCCTACGTGGATGACCACAAGCTCTATGGAGCATTCGGTGAGGAAATCCGCTGGATGAAGCTGCTGAAGACCCGGTATCTGCCGGATCTGAACCGGGTGATCGATGAGGGCGGAACCAGAGATCTGATCCTGCTGTCCGAGGCGCTGCACGAGAAGAAGATTTCGGACATCGCCGATGAGATCAACCGCGGGAAGAAGCGGATTATCCTCATCGCGGGGCCGTCTTCCTCCGGGAAGACCACCTTCGCCCGGCGGCTCTGTATTCAGCTGCGGGTCAATGGCCTGGAGCCGCTGTATATGGGTACCGACGATTACTTTGTCGAGCGGAAAAACACGCCGCTGGATGAGAACGGCGAGCCGGATTACGAGAACCTGAATGCCTTGGACATCGATCTGTTCAACCACGATATGAACGGACTGCTGGCCGGAGAGACGGTGGATCTGCCGGAGTTCGACTTCATGGAAGGGAAAAAAACCTTCGGAAAGCGGCTGACGGCCATTCATGAGAATCAGCCCATCGTCATCGAGGGTATCCATGCGTTAAACCGGAAACTGACGGAACAGATCGCCGAGGAGGAGACCTTCCGGATCTACATCAGTCCCCTGACTCAGCTGAACATTGACCGACATAACCGGGTGCCGTCGACGGACGCGCGGATGCTGCGCCGGATGGTTCGTGACTATAAATACCGGGGGCATTCCCCCGCGGAGACCATCTCCAACTGGCCGAAGGTCCGGGCGGGAGAAAACAAGAATGTTTTCCCCTGCAACGGAGAGGCGGATGTGCTGTTTAATACGGCGCTGGAATACGAAATCCCCCTGCTGAAAAAGCATCTGGTACCGATTCTGCAGGAGATCGATGGGGACGAGCCGGAGCATAGCGAGGCCATCCGTATCCTGAAATTCCTGGAATTTTTCCGTACCATTGAGGACGAGTCCCTGGTGCCGAACAATTCCATCATCCGTGAGTTCATCGGGGGAAGCGTGCTTACCGAGGAGAAGGAATGATTGTTATCGCGGGAGGTGTGCAGGCAGAAGTCCGCATCGATATGACCATGCCGGGAAAACCCCGGCCGGCGGCCGCGCAGAGCGGCGGGGAGATTTCTCCCTGGGAAAAGGAAGCCTACGGAGAGGGCGGCCGGTTCGGATCCATGACGTCGATCCCTTCCGGCGATCCCATGAAGGATCGCATTACGGTGTCCTTTTGCGGATGCGCTTACCGGTCGGCAAAATATCTGGCGGAGAAAGGGCATGAGGTTGCCTTTATATCCGTGGTCGGAGAGGATCCGCTGGGGCTGGCGGCCGTCGCGGATCTGGAGAGAGCCGGGGTGGATACGTCAGGCGTTGTGACGATCAGCCGGCCCGGCGGAGGAACGGAGGAAAAGGCAACCCCGGCCGGAAAGACCG
>JAUNRL010000115.1 GCA_030535715.1 Bacillota bacterium | reverse complement strand
CGCCGTAGCTGATGCCTGCCGCTATGCGAACTTCGCATCCCTGCTTTTGTATTTTATCGACGTCACCGCCTACGAGCAGCTGAAAGAGGAGCACGAACGGCAACAGGTCTGTATCATGCTGGTGAGCGTGGACAATTACGACGAGCTGCTGAATATCGCGGAGGACTGGGAAGTCGAGCTGATCAGCCAGATCGACAAGTTCATCCGGGGCTGGGCCAATAAGATCGGCGCGGCCATCACCAGATACAAGGATCACCTCTACAGCTTCACCATGATCAAAGAAACTCTGGATGAACTGAAGAAGGACAACTTCCCCATGCTGGATGAGGCGAAGAGCATCGATGTGGGCGGCGATTTCCCGCTGTCCTTAAGCATCGGCATCGGCCTCGGCGGGGAAACGTGCCAGATCACCGACCGGTACGCCCAGGACGCGCTGGATATCGCGCTGGGCCGTGGCGGCGACCAGGCCGTGATCAAGAACGTGGAGGATCTGGAGTACTACGGCGGCAAGACCCAGGGCGTGGAGAAATCCAACAAGGGCAAGTCCCGTCTGATCGCCCACGCACTGCGGGCGCTGATGAACCAGTCGTCGAGGATCTTCATCATGGGACACAAGAACCCGGATATGGACTGCTTCGGCGCGGCTCTGGGCATCAGCCGGATCGCAGCCACCGTGGGCAAGGACACGTATATTCTGCTGGGCAGCTATGACGAGTCCATGGAGGAAATGGTGGCAGATGCCCGGGCAACGGGCGACTATGAGTTCGTCTCCGAGGAGAAGGCCGTGTCCCTCTTTAAAGAAAATTCCCTGGTGGTCGTGGTGGACACCCACCGGCCGGGGCTGGTAGAGAGTCCGGAGCTGGTCAACATGACCGAGAAGCTGGTGGCCATCGACCATCACCGCCGGGCGGAGGACGTGCTCCCGCACCAGGTGCTGACCTACATGGAGCCCTACGCCTCGTCGGCTTCGGAGCTGGTGGCGGAGGTGGTCCAGTACGCCTGCGAGAAAAAGGCCCTCACCAAGGTGGAGGCGGACGGACTGCTGGCAGGCATCATGCTGGACACCAACCGGTTCGCGGTAAAGGCCGGTGTGCGGACCTTCGAGGCGGCGTCCTGGCTGCGAAGAAACGGCGCGGACCTGCAGACGGTGCGGCGGTATTTCCAGGCCAATGCGGAAGCCTTCCGGATCCGGGCGGCCTGCGTAGCAGGGGCATGGATCGTCAGCGACAACGTGGCCATGTCCATCTATGAGGGGCGCAACGTCAACTCCCAGATCATCAATTCCCAGGTGGCGGACGAACTGCTGACCATCAAGGGGATCGAAGCCAGCTTCGTGGCCGGCCAGGACCAGAACGGCGAGACGGTGGTCAGCGCCAGGTCCCTGGGGAGCATCAACGTACAGCGGATCATGGAGCAGTTCGGCGGCGGCGGGCACCTGAACACCGCGGGCGCTCGGGTGGATATGTCACCGGAAGAGATCCTCAAAGCCATCGAGGAGTTTTTCAAAACAACACAATAGATACACAATAGGAAGATACAATCTATTTCAGATACAGGATACAGCAGGAGGACACCATTATGATCGTAATATTGCTGCAGGACGTGAAGGGCAAGGGCAAGGCAGGCGACGTGGTCAAGGTCAACGACGGCTACGCGCGGAACATGCTGCTGCCCAAGGGCCTGGCCAAGGAAGCCACCCAGGGCAATGTCAGAAGTCTGGAAAAACAGAAGGCTCTGGCCGAGGAAAAGAGAGAAGAGAAGAAGGCGGCAGCGCAAAAGCTGGCTAATCGTCTGGAGAACATCACAGTGAACATCCAGACCAAGGGCGGCGAGAACGGCAAGCTGTTCGGCTCCATCACGTCCAAGGACATCGCCGAAGCGTTGGAGGAACAGGAAGGCGTCAAGGTCGACAGGAAGAAGATCGATCTGCCGGCGCCCATCAAGCAGACCGGCGAACAGATCGTGACCGTCAAGCTTTTCGAAGGCGTGGCGGCGAAACTGAAAGTGTCCGTTACTGTCTAGTATCGATGCGCTCCGGGGACGGGAATGTTGCGGGACCGATAGCGTCCCGGAGCATCGACGGGAGCATCATCGGAGCGTAAGGAGCATATTACTATGGAAGGAAGAGTTCCTCCCCACAGCCAGGAAGCGGAACGGTCCGCCCTGGGCGCGGCGCTGCTGTCAAAGAATGCGCTCTTCGACGTCGTGGAAAACGTCCGGTCGAGAGATTTTTATGATGCAAATCACCGGGAGATCTTTGATGCGATCCTGGATCTGTCCCGGCGCAACGCACCGGTGGATGCACTGACGGTATCCGAAGAGCTGAAGAAACGGGGCACGCTGGAGATGGTCGGCGGCCGGGTATATATCGCCAGCCTTTCCTCGGGCACCCCGACGACGGCCAACGCGGAGGAGTATGCGAAGATCATCGCGCAGAAATCTTCGGTCCGCCGGTTGATCGAGATGGCGGACGATGTGGTCACCAAGGGCTATGAGGGATCCATGGATACGGGCGAGCTGCTGGACTATGCGGAGAGCGGCATTTTCGAGATCTCCCAGGCCAGGCAGAAGGGGCAGTACTCCCACATCCGGGACGTGCTGCTGGAGAATATCGAGAACATCGACAAGGCGTCCCAGCTGGAGGGCGGCCTCACCGGCGTGACCACCGGCTTCCGGGACCTGGACGAGAGGACGTCCGGGCTGCAGAAGTCCGATCTGATCATCCTGGCCGCGCGTCCCGCCATGGGCAAGACAGCCTTTGCACTGAGCGTGGCACTGAACGCGGCGGTGAAGGGCGGCGCCTCGGTGCTGATCTTCAGCATGGAGATGGCCAAGGAACAGCTGGGCCAGAGACTGCTGGCCATGGAGTCCCGGGTGGACATGCAGAGCCTGAAGAAGGGCAAGCTGCAGCGCCGGGACTGGGACGACATCAATGACGCGCTGGACGTGCTGTCCAGAGCGAACATCCATATCGATGATACGGCAGGCGTCAGCATCATGGAGATGAAGAGCAAGTGCCGCCGTCTGAAGGCGGAATCCGGACTGGACCTGGTGATCATCGACTACCTGCAGCTGATGAATCCGGAAGGGCGGTCCTCGGAATCCCGGACGCAGGAGATCTCCGTGATCTCCCGGAACCTGAAGCTGCTGGCCAGAGAGCTGGACTGCCCGGTAATCGTGCTGTCCCAGCTGTCCCGGGCGCCGGAGACCAGGACGGACCACCGGCCCATGCTGTCGGATCTGCGGGAATCCGGATCCATCGAGCAGGACGCGGACATCGTCATCTTCCTGTACCGGGACGAGTACTATAACGCGGCGGAAGCTGTGCCCGGCGAATGCGAGGTCATCGTGGCCAAGCAGCGGAGCGGCCCCACGGGGACCATCAAGGTGGCGTGGCTGGAGAAGATCACGAAATTCGTCGACAGCGCGGGAAGCGCCGGCGGGTTTTAGGCTACCAGTTAATTAGAAGAAAGTTGACAGGACCAGTTTCTCAATAGACCCCGGGAACCGGGGCCGGGAAGGAAACGATGGGATTTTACAGAGAACAGATCAGAGACTATTTTCTGCTGGATACGGCAGTGGAGAATATGTTCATCAATGAATACATGAAATCGGCACCGGGGGAATATGTGAAGGTGTATCTGTTTGCCCTGATGTATGCCGGGCTGGGCGTGGAGCTGACCAATGCGGATGTGGCGAAGCATCTGAACATGGAGCTCGAAGACGTCCTGAAGGCCTGGACCTACTGGGAGAAGCAGAACGTGATTCGGAAGCATA
>JAUNRL010000114.1 GCA_030535715.1 Bacillota bacterium | reverse complement strand
CGCTCAAAAACTGCTCCAGCCGCTCCATCAGCCGCCCATCCCGCAGTTTCTCCCTGATCTTCTCCTTCAAATCGAGCTCCTGACCCGTCCGATCCTCATAGATCTCCTCGAAGGACCGACCCTGATCCTCCGGATCAAAATCCACGTTCTTCGCGCTCTCCCGCCAGAGATTATCCTCGGGCAGGTATGTGTACACCAGGTTGTGCTGCTCCCACTCGTAGACCATGTCGTCCGCCGTGCGGTAAGACTCATCATCTCTGCCGTGCACGGGATGGGTATCGATCAAAGTCTGGCAGATCGCGATCATATCGTACTGATCCGTGATCTTATACGAATCGGTCAGGTTCCAGTTATCGCAGCTGTACTGGACGCCGAATTTCTCTCCGCCGCAGATGAAGATATCGTTCCGGCCGACGCCGTCTGCGTCGCGCAGGTTTATCTCCTCCGCCGACTCACGGGATCACAGGCTTCCCTCACCAAATACTCTGTATGATTATTGCTTTTCCCCGCGTCCTCCGCGTAACCTTCCGGTGCCATGATGGCGACGTTGTCCGCCGGCTGCGCGGCCTTCACCCGCGGCCGGGACATCCACGACGCCCTGTCTCAGGCCAATGCCCGGATGTACGCGGACCAAACAGCCTGCTACCAGGCCCGCTCATCGAAGCTCCGACAGGATTCTGCCTGATCCGCACTGTCCGCCCCTTCCTCCGGCCTCAGTAGCTGGGGTCCTTCCGGATCCTTCCGGGGCGTGACCTGCCTCTGGAGCAGTTCCTTCACCCTTCCCTGCCGGATGGCCAGGATCAGGCAGATCAGGCCCAGCAGTCCGTCCACCACAATGGCCGGGATGGCTCCCTCCACGCCGAAGCCGACGCTGTAGACCGCCGAGTCGCGGGCGGAAGCGGCGTCCAGTCCGAAGACGGAAACTTCCGAAACCAATCCGCTGTTGGGCAGGCCGAAGAGATAGTTCTGCGTAAAGTTCCACGCCGTATGCATACCGGCGGGGAACCATATGCTGCCCGTGTACCATTTGGAAAGGGAAAAGGCAACGCCGCAGACAGCAATCTCCGCGACGGCAAACACGGTAACGCCGTCATTGAAACAGTGCAGCAGACCGAAAAAGATGCCGTTCACCAGAATCGCCACCCAGAGAGGATAACGTACATTGATCCGTTCGTACATGAAGCCCCGGATCCACAGCTCCTCGCTGGAGCTCTGGATGAAGACGCAGATCAGAGCGAAGACATAGAGGGGGATCTGGTTGAGGGCGAAGCTCAGGAACAGGTGAATGTCGCCGTTGATCAGCGCGCACACGATGCAGCCGAAGTTCATGAGAACCCCCACCAGCAGACCCGCCAGCAGCATCTTCATCGGCCTGACCGACAGGAAGCTGCGAAGGATGAACCGGTTTCGCTTCGTCACCGCAGTGTACACAAATATCCCGATAAATGCCGTCACCGTCGCCAGATAATACTGAACGGTGAACATCGTCGCATCGGGCATATAGCCGATCCGATCAACCAGGTTCGCCAGCGGACCGAACTGCGGAGTGAAGATATACTCCCCCGGCAGCGACAGGACAAACAGATACCAGAAAACGGTGACCAGGATGATCCACACGATCAGATTCTTAACATCGAGCTTCGGCTTGCTGTTCAGAGCATTCTGCTGCATAACACATCTCCTTCTGGCTGTTTTCATTATACGAAGAAAAACGCCGTTCCAATCATCACATATACTGTCACCAGCTGCAGTCCCTCCAGCCAGTTGGACTCCCCGTCGGGCGCGACCCGGTTGGCGATCAGCACCGAGGCCGTGACCGCCACCAGTTCAAAAGGCGTGAATACGATGCTCATGGGCGTGAAGCAGAGGCTGAGCAGGATCAGCACCGGAACAACGAAGAGGATGATCTGCAGGCTGGATCCCAGGGCGATCTCCACCGCCGCGTTCATCTTGTTCTTCATCGCCATAAGGATCGCCGATGAATGCTCGGCCGCATTGCCGATGATGGGCACCAGGATGATGCCCACAAAAGCCGTAGACAGACCGGCGCTTTCCGCCATGGGCTCCACCGTTCCCACGAAGAGCTCGGAAAGCACGGCGATGCCGATGGTGGACGCCACCAGAATGCCGATGGCCGGAGACAGCTTCATCGTCGGGTTCTCATCATCTGCCGCAATGGTTTCCTCGTAAAGGTAGCGGTGGGTAACGAAGGCGAACACGAACTGCATGAAATAAACCAAGAGCATCAGGATCGCAATGATAACGCTGAGCCCCTCAAACTGAGTGGTCAGGCTGCGTTCCGGCATGGTGTGCATGAAGATCGCCGGAATGGACAGTCCAAGAACCGCGAACAGCAGCATGCTGGATGTGGTGTTAATGGAATTCCGGTTGAACTTCTGGATTTTGTATTTCAGTCCCCCGCACAGCATGGACATGCCCAGCACCAGCAGAATGTTGCCGATCACCGAACCGGCCAGAGAGGCCTTGACTACATCAAACAGTCCTTCCTTCATGGCGACGAAAGCGATGATCAGTTCCGTCGCATTGCCGAACGTCGCATTCAGCAGACCGCCGATTCTCTGCCCGCAGTAGCAGGAGATCACGTCGGTGCATTTTCCCATGAGACCGGCCAGTGGAACGATGGCCAGCGCGCTGCACGCGAAGAGCATCGTTTCGGACATGCCCATGGCTGCTCCGATCACGGAGACCGGAAAAAATATCAATAGAATGTACAGAATTTTCATCGGTTTCCCCCTGTTGCTGCAGCTTCGGTTTTTTCTGCATTTTCGGCGGAGGGCATCGGGCGCCGCCGCCTTCTATTGAGTCAGTTCGGCCAGCGTCTCAAAGAGCCGGTTCGGATCGACAGGCGCGGGTTGAATTCCGCAGGATCAAGAGTGCAAATATTCGTCAGCTCAACATTTCCTTCCAGGTCTTCGTAAATCGTCACCACCTGAATGTTGCTGACCGGATCGTCGGAGGCCAGTTCGCCTTCCACCAGAACGACGTAGTTGGTGCCGGCGACCACCTGGGATCCCAGGTAGGCCATAGGGGTAAACGTGCTTCCGCCAACCTGCTGGATTGCCTTTTCATAGACGGCCTTCACCTCTTCCGGCAGTTCACCCTTCGTATAATCTTCGGGCACCTCCCAGCCGCCGTCGAGACGGGCATTGCCGATGTCCGCGCCGTCGCTGTCCGTATACCTGGAGATATCAAAGTCCGCAATGTTCAGCACATCCACACTGTCCTCCGGATCCTGACCAATGACCAGTACCTGCAGGGTCGGCACCGGATCTGCCGTCACCTCCGTGGCCCTGCAGAGAATCTGATAGTTCAATCCTTCAGTAATCTGTCTGCTGATATAGGCAAGAGGGACAAACTCACTTCCGGTCAGCTTCTCCGTAGCTTTGTCAAAGGCCGTCTGCACTTCGTCCGGAAGCACAGCAGCATCCCCGTCGGCATAAACCATCCAGCCACCCGCAAGCTGTCCGCCGTTCTCTGCCGCCTCGGTCCTGTTCTCCGGCTCCCCGTTCCCGGATCCGCCGCATCCCGCAAAGGCAATCATCATCGCAGTGCACACCATCAGCATAATCAGTTTCTTTTTCATCTGACCGTCTCAACGCGAAAGCCCGCGTCTTTCCTCCTTTACTCTGATATGTATTATACCATACTCGTACTCTCTTTCTTAATTATTAACCATCCAAACGGTATACGGCGAGATAACCTACAGAAGAAGAGTCTATCAGACGACGAATGACGGGGACCTTCGTGAATGCATCTTTCTTCTGGATAAAGAACTGGGCATGGAAAGGATCGGCCTGATCCCTACGAATCT
>JAUNRL010000113.1 GCA_030535715.1 Bacillota bacterium | reverse complement strand
TCCGGGAGAGGATCCTCGGTGAGGGAACGAGCCGGGTGGATACGTTGCACCGGCATACCGTCCGCTACGTCTGCGCGCCGGCCCAGGCTGCGGTGATCCGGACACTCTTTGACGAGCTGACGGAGGAGGAACAGGCGCTAATTCGCCGGGCGCGCAACCACCGGTATCACTCCAGAGCGAAACACGCGGATCTCATGACCTATAAATGGGCGTCGGCTTTTGAGGCTCTGGCAGGGTATCTGCATCTTTCCGGCCGGCGGGAGCGGCTGGACTGGCTTTTTGGCAGAGCTTTCGCCCTGATTGAGGAGAGGCCGACGGACGGACGGTCGATGCGTCCGGGAACAGCGGAAAGACGGAATAAAGGAAAACGAGATGTCATCGGGAAAGAAGAAACATAAGAAAAAGATCCGGAATAAGTCGAAGGACTGGCTGATGGACTACTACCGGACGGGAGCGGAATTCAGCGAAGAAAACCGCCGCCGCCGGGAGGCCGAAGGGGTGGAGCAGCCAAAGGGGCTGAAGAACCTCAACTCCTTTGAGTGGGGCTGCATCATCGTCATTGTCCTGGGTCTGATCGGATGCTTTATCCGGTACGTGGTGTTTTAGCGGAGGAAGAAACATGAGCAAAGCGGACGTATTGTTTGTCGACATGTGCACGGATATCCTGGATCACGGGTATTCCAGCGAGGGACAGACCGTCCGGGCGAAGTGGCCCGACGGCACGCCGGCGCACACCATCAAGCAGTTCGGCGTAGTGGGGCGCTATGACCTTGCGGAGGAGTTTCCGGCGCTGACCCTGCGGCCCACTTACATCAAGTCCGCGGTGGACGAGATGCTGTGGATCTGGCAGAAGAAGTCCAACCGGACAGCGGATCTGAAGAGCCGGATCTGGGACGAGTGGGCGGATGAAGAAGGAACCATCGGCAAGGCCTACGGATACCAGATGGGCGTGAAGTACCGTTTTCCCTTCGGCGAAATGGATCAGGTGGACGCGGTACTCTGGCAGCTGAAGCACACCCCCTATTCCCGGCGCATCCTGACCAGCATGTACAACTTTCGTGATCTGACCCAGATGGGGTTGGAGCCCTGCGCTTACAGCATGACCTTCAACGTGACCGGGAACCGGCTCAACGCCATCCTTAACCAGCGGTCCCAGGATATCCTGACGGCGAATAACTGGAACGTGGTGCAGTATGCGGTGCTCGTGCACATGCTCGCCCAGGTGTCCGGACTGGTGCCGGGACAACTGGTGCAGGTGATCGCCGACGCCCACATCTACGACCGGCACGTGGACATTGTGCGGGAGCTGATCAGGAGGCCGCAGTATCCGGCGCCGAAGTTCACCCTGAATCCGGAGGTCCGGGATTTCTACCAGTTTACCACCGACGACATTCTCATCGAGAATTATCAGACCAATCTCCAGGTGCGGGATATTCCGGTAGCGATATGATGGAGTCGCCATACCGAACGGCGTGAGGTGATGGAACTCTTCATGCTGTTGCGGTTCAAGAAGGCGAGATCGGCGGACGATGCCTGACCGGCACGCCGCAAGTTATATAAGAAATGGAGAGAAGATGATGAACGCAATTGTAGCGGTTGACCGGAACTGGGGCATCGGCAGGAACAACAACCTGCTGGTTCACCTTCCCGGCGACTTGAAATATTATAAGGAAAAAACCCTGGGCAACGTGATCATCGTCGGCCAGAGAACCCTGGAATCCTTTCCGGGGAGCCGGCCCCTTCCCGGCCGGACCAATATCGTCCTCAGCGACGACCCGGACTTTGTCCGCAATGACTGCATCGTCTGCCGGACGAAGGCGGAGGTGCTGGAGTTGGCCACGCAGTATGACCCGGACCGGGTGTTCATCTGCGGCGGTGCATCGATCTACCGGCTGTTTCTGGAGGACTGCGATGCCTTCTATGTGACGAAGATCGACGAGGCCTTTGAGGCGGACACCTTCTTCCCCGACCTGGAGTCGCTGGGCTTCCGGATCGACTGGTCCTCGGAAGAGCGGGAGGAAAAAGGCATCCGCTACCGCTTCGTGCGGTACGTGCGATAGGAGCAGGCTATGGCGGATCTGATCATCGGCAGAAATGCCTGTCTGGAGGCGCTCAGGAGCGGACGGAAGATCCGCGGCGTTCTGCTGCAGAAGCGGGGCAAAGGCAATCCTGGCCGCACGGACGCAGCAGCCGGCAGTCCGCCTGACGGAGCGCTGAAGGGGATCGCCGAACTGGCCGCGGAGCGGGGCGTCCCCGTGGAATACCGGGAGAAGAGAGAGCTGGACCGGCTGGCGGACGGCATCGTTCACCAGGGCGTGATCGCCCGGGCGGAGGAGTACAGATACAGCAATGTGGAGGACATTCTTGCCTTGGCGGAGGAGAAGGGGGAGACACCCTTCCTGATTCTGCTGGATGGCATCGAGGATCCGCATAATCTGGGCGCCATCCTACGGACGGCGGAGTGCGCCGGAGCCCATGGCGTCATCATTCCGAAAAACCGGGCGGCGGCGGTCAACGAGACGGTGCGCAGAACCTCGGCGGGAGCGGCGGAGTATGTGCGCGTCGCTCAGGTGACGAACCTGAGCAGCACCATTGAAGAGTTGAAGCGTCAGGGGGTGTGGATCTATGCCTGCGATATGGATGGGAGCACCTGCTGGGATATGGATCTGACCGGGCCGCTGGCCATCGTCATCGGCAGCGAGGGCAGAGGCATCAGCCGGCTGGTTCGGGAAAAGTGCGACTTTGTCCTGTCCATTCCTCTGGCCGGGGAAATCAATTCCCTGAACGCTTCCAATGCGGCGGCGGTGATCATGTATGAAGCGGTCCGGCAGAGGATCGGAGGATAAGCCGGCCCTTTGCCGGCGGGCAGCTGACCGGCGCGGCAGAGAGAATGGAGCACGAGGTGAAAAAGAGAGAACAACAACCGGGATCGGAGGGTGAACGCCGTCTTGTGCGCAGAGCCCAGGCGGGCGATCTGATCGCTGAGGAGGAACTGCTGCGCCGCTACAAGGGGCTGGCCCGCGTCAAAGCGAATATGTACTTTATGGTCGGCGCCGACGAGGACGACGTTCTGCAGGAGGGCATGATCGGCCTGCTGAAGGCCGTTCGCCGCTATAATCCGAAGAAAGAAGCATCCTTCAGTACCTTCGCGGGCCTGTGTATCACCAATGAGATCATCAGCGCCATCCGCGCAGCGGATCGGAACAAGCACCGGATTCTCAACACTTCTCTGTCTCTGGATGAGACGGTTTCCGGCGGCAGGCGGGACGCTTCCGGCGGAGAGATCCGGCTGGGGGACACCTTGGAGGACAGCTCGGCGCAGAGCCCGGAGCAGTTGCTGGTCATCAAGGACATCGCCGAGTGCATCGTGCACAACGACGACCGGATCTTCAGCTCCTATGAAATGAACGCGCTGACGGAGCTGCTGCGGGGTAAGAGCCGGCAGGAGATCGCCGACGAACTGGGCAGAACGGTGAAATCCGTGGACAACTGCCTGAACCGGGTCAGGAAAAAGATCCTGGAATACCTCAGCACCTGAAGATGAGCCGGAATTGCCTTTTTCCACAGTTCTATTCTATTGTTTTTTCAAATTACCTTTCAGATTACGGCATCAACAAGTCGGTTGACATCCGAATCGAAATATAGTACGATAGGTTGTAATCGGCATGCTGCTGTAGCTCAGTCGGTAGAGCACCTCATTGGTAATGAGGAGGTTCGGCAGTTCAAGTCTGCTCAGCAGCTCCATTCAGTAAAACCATATTGCTGTCGTGATTCTATTTTTAGGAGGGAAAACCATGGCAAAGCAGAAATTTGAAAGAAACAAGCCGCATATCAACATCGGAACCATCG
>JAUNRL010000112.1 GCA_030535715.1 Bacillota bacterium | reverse complement strand
GACTCTGCCCGGGTAATTGGTGCCCCTGTGGCCGGTAAGCTTCAACGCGAGCACCGAAAGCTTTGCGCACCACAGCGCCAGATAAAACCTGACGGATTTCATCAAGTTCTCCTCCTATTTATACTTGAATTCCGGAATGATCTTTTCAATCGTCGGCATGATGCCGATGCCGCCCGGTGTCTGTCCGGGCAGCTGCCAGAAATCATGGTCCCGTGGGCGTGACGGCGATGTCCCAGCCCACATAGCGCATCTGGGGAATCACCAGCGCGGCGTCCTCCGCCATCTTCAGCACTTCCCGCCAGTAGGGCAGGATCATGCCGATCAGCGGTGTATGGCTGTAGGGATGCTCGGTATACTGAATGTCCGCCGTCGTGTCGCCGGAATGGGCCGGGAACATGAATTCCCCGGTCTCCAGATTGATGGGGCCGTGCAAGCCGTAGTTGTCCACCACCCGGCCGTTGATGCCCATCTTGAAGACGGCGTAGATGGCATGGGGCACACCCTGGGCATCGATCAGGGTGATGACCCGGAAGCAGTTCGTAGAGAAGGGATAGATCGCCGCGATATCCGGATGATTCTCCACCACATCCTCGATGGTGGCGAAGCCCTTTTCCCGGATGTATTCGCAGAACGCATCCGGGCTTTCGAAATCCTTTGTCATCAGCTTCTCGCAGCCGATGCCGCAGGACAGATCCTTCATTTTGGCGAAGATCTTCTCTCTGCTGTTGAAAAAGGTCACGATATCCTCATGACTGGCCGTCTCCAGATCCAGGCATTCCCGCCCGATGAAGTCCCTGAACTTTTCGTTGAATTCATTCTTATTGTCAAAGTAGTGGGAGTAGCTGTGGTCGTTCATGAACATGATGAACTTCTTGCTGCGGAATCGGGTCATATAGGTGTCCCGCTGTTCATGGGTCAGATCCCACCACTCGAAGATCACGTAATCGTTGTATCCCGCCTGATACCGCTTCATGCAGCGAAGAATATCAAAGAAACAGAACGCCCTGCTTTTGCCCGAGCGCTCGGCCGCCGTATTCACCACCTTGAAAAACTTCCCGAAGCTGGCTTGCCGGAATACTCTCAGATAATATTGAAAACGGGTTTTTTCCATAAGACTTCCTTTCTCACGTTACTGCGCCTTGCCGCGTCACAGATCCTTCTTCAGCGTCAGGACATTGCCTTTGTATGATCAGCGCCGAATTATTCGGCGTCCTCATCCCTGAACTCTTCCATGACCTTTTCCACCTCATCCAGAGAATCCAGAAATGCTTCCACGCACAGCGGATCGAAGTGACTTCCGGCGTCCTCCCGGATGATGTCCACCGCCTGGGCAAAGGGCATGGCATCCTTGTACACCCGCTTCGACGTCAGGGCGTCGAAGACATCGGCCACCGCCATAACCCGGGCGGACAGCGGAATGTCCTCTCCGGAGAGTCCCTCGGGATAACCTTTACCATTCCACTTTTCATGGTGATAATTCGCCAGGTTGATGGCTTCCTCCAGATAGCTCCCGCCCCTGACCTTTCTGGCCGCTTCCTCCAGGATCCTGCCGCCCTCCACGGTGTGGGTCTTCATGATGTCGAATTCCTCATCGGTCAGTCTGCCCGGCTTATTGAGGATGACATCGGAAATGTTGATCTTGCCCAGGTCATGCAGCGGTGCGGACTGTTCCACGTTGCTGATGTACTGATCCGTCAGCTGATCGGCATAATATCCCTTTCTGCGCAGACTGTCCATGATGATCCGGGCATAAGCCGCCGTTCTCTGGATGTGATGGCCCGTGTCGGAGTCGCGGCCTTCCACGATGTCCGCCATGACCATGACCAGCCCGTGTTCCATCTGCCGAATGGTTTCCGCCTGCCGCCGGATATTCTTCTGGTGGTCGATGGAATCTCCGCCCATCTTGCAGACCGCGGTATACAGATCCTCCACCTCATCCCCCGTATTGATCTTCAGATCCCGGACACGCTTCATGTAATTGTCGATCTCTTCCTCATTGGCATCGCTGAAGGCGAAATCGCTGACCCGGGAGGTCATGCTGACGACGGGGTAGATGATGTGGTATCTGAATATGTGCTGCCCGATGGCGCAGGTCAGCAGGAAGAACCCCAGGAAGATCAGAATCTCCCGGAGGATGAATTCCTGCTTGTAGTCCCGCAGGTGATCCATGGAAATATCCGCCGCCGCGTAGCATACGCATTTGCCCGCCTTGTCATAGACCGGTTGATAGACGGTCAGCAGCCACCCGTAGGTATCGTCTGTCTCCATGGGTCTGATCTCCTTCCCGGCAAGCAGATCCGGAATGCGATCCCGGAAGGATTCATCAAAGGAAACTGTTTCACCCGGTTCCAGGCCGGTCATGTCCTCCGTGTCCAGATCAAAGACCACATGACATCCGTCCTTCCGGATCTGATAGACATAGACGTACTGCAGTTTCGGTATGCTGTCCCTGATCTGCATCAGATGCTCTTCCGTTTCCGTATATCCCGGTGCGCTGTCTCCCTCCCGGATGTACTCGTCCACCATTTCCGGATCAATGGCGTCCGCGGCCAGTTCGGCCGCGCCCCTGGCGATATCCCGGCTCTCCTCCTGCGTGTAATGGGAGAACACCCCGGAGCTGACCCAGGTCATGGAGATGGCGATGGACAGAACCGTGAACACGATAATCATGGCAATCTTCCTGCCGATGGATATCCCCGGCAGATCCATGTTCCGCGTTCTGTCCAGTTCTTCCTGGGAAATGGGCGTCTGCCGCCATCCCTGGAACCACAGGATCCGCTTGATCTTTTCCGGAATCAGATGGAGGGAAAGCACCGCGATGAGCACCGTAATGGTCTTGTCCACCAGATCCAGTGCCCAGGTAATCAGAAAGAAAGCGGCAAAGCGCGGCATACCGACGGTCTGTATGCACCAGGCAATGGCGTCTGCCGGGAAACCCTCACTGGATATTCCGTACATCTCAAAGGTGATCAGGGAACCGAGTCCTCCGCCGATCAGCGACAGCACGAAAGTCAGCCCGATCACGCGGAGAATCTTTTTCCGGCTGTCTCTGATCCTCCGGGACAGCATATAGGATGTCGCCATCGCCATCAGGATGTTCAGAACCGTGTAGAAGATGGTCTCGCTGCCAAAGAGCAGCGTCCCGACGGCATTGGAAAGAAACGCCGTGAGAATGCCGGGGATACTTCCACCCAAAGCGGCCACCATCACCGTGCCTACGGTATCCAGATAGATGGGCCATTCAACATGGTGGTTCAGCCAGCTGCCGGCCATGTTTATGATGACGCCGCTGACCACCATAATCAGCATCAGATCCACTTTTCGGGAGAATCGCCTTTTTTTCATGTTGGAGACATCATCCATCGTTTTCCTCCATGCACCGGAGGAATTCCCCGAAGGGGATCGGCCGGGAATGGTCATATCCCCGAAGTACCTTTTCCCATGTTCCTGCTCTGGTCATGATGCTCTCTCATTTCTGTCCGATTTGCCATATGTTATATACGATTTAATCATATCATATTATTGAGATTTCGAGTAGTCTCTTATCCGATCCGGCCTGAAAAAGGCAATTCACCGTAATCATCAGTACGAACCTTTTAAGATTTCTGTCGTATATCTGTTCACTTTTCGAATAATTGGTGTTATCATGATATCAGAGTGGATGAACAAATCACAGAATTTTCAGAAGTCAGGAGGTGAAGAAATAGGAAATGATTAGCAAATGCAGGAAAAAAGAGAAGAAGCAGCGAAGCTTCCTGTCTTCCTTTTCGATCTGCTTTCTTGTCGTCATCCTCGCGGCAGTACTGACTTGGATCATCCCGGCCGGCAGCTACGAAAAGCTGGAATACGACTCCGGCAACGATGTCTTCATCGTCAGTTCCGCGAATTA
>JAUNRL010000111.1 GCA_030535715.1 Bacillota bacterium | reverse complement strand
GGAGATCTCCAAGAACGGTTACGACGACAAGGACGGCTTCATCTGGCCCTCCTATGTGGAAGACATCATGGGCCCCGTGCTCTTCGACTACGGCTACGGCCCCTTCCGCTGGGTCTGCCTTTCCGGCAAACCGGAAGATCTGCGGGCCACCGACCAGGCGGCCATGGACGTCATCGATCCCAACCGGAGAGGACAGGACAGAGACAACTGGATCTGGATCCGGGACGCGGAGAAGAACAAGCTGGTCGTCGGCACCCAGGCGAGAATCCTTTATCAGGATGCCGAGGGCAGAAGAGATATCGGTCTGGCCTTCAACAAACTGGTCAGGGAAGGAAAGATCGGACCGGTCATGATGGGAAGAGACCATCACGACGTATCCGGCACCGACTCCCCCTTCCGGGAGACCTCCAACATCAAGGACGGCTCCAATGTCATGGCAGACATGGCGGTTCAGTGCTTCGCCGGCAACGCGGCCAGGGGCATGAGCCTGTGTGCCCTGCATAACGGCGGCGGCGTAGGCATCGGCAAAGCCATCAACGGCGGTTTCGGTTTGCTTCTGGACGGAAGCGAACGGGTCGACAGGATCCTGCACTCCGCGATGATGTGGGATGTCATGGGCGGCGTGGCCAGAAGAAACTGGGCGAGAAACGAGAACGCCGTGGAAACTTCCATGGCCTACAACGGCAATTATGCCGGCAAGGGTCACATTACCATCCCCTATATTGCGGCGGATGAACTGGTGGATCGGGTTGTGGATAAATTCGTGAAATAAGCGGAGGTGACGGAATGAAACGCACACTGATACGCAACATCGGCATTCTGCAGACGCCTGTGGGCAGCTACAGCCACAAGGGCAGCAAGCAGGGTGCCAACGAGAAATACAGCAACGCCTGCATCGCGGTGGAAGACGGCAGGGTTGTGCAGATCACCGAAGACGGCAAGGTTCCCGGAGGGGACTTCGATGAGGTGATCGACGCAGGCGGCAATCTGGTGACTCCGGGTCTGGTGGACGGACACACCCATTTGATCTTCGGCGGTTACCGTCAGCATGAAATTGCCATGAAACTGGCCGGAGCGGATTATCTGGATATCCTCCGAGCCGGCGGCGGCATTCTGGACACCGTAAGAAAGACCAGGGAAGCCACCTTCGATCAGCTGTACGACAAGGCCAGCGCCTTTTTGGATGAAATGCTCGGCTTCGGCGTGACCACCTGCGAAGCCAAGAGCGGCTACGGCTTGGACGAAGAAAATGAACTTAAGATACTGCAGGTCATCCGAGCTCTCGCCGAGAATCATCCCATGGATGTGGCAGCCACCTTTATGGGGGCCCACGCGATTCCGCCGGAGTACGAGGGCCAGGGCGATGCCTACATCGACATGATGTGCGAGGTGCTGATGCCGGAGGTTCGCCGGCAGGGCCTGGCGGAGTTCTGCGATGTGTTCTGCGAGGACTCGGTCTTCAACGCGCAGCAGAGCCGAAAGTATCTGGAAACGGCGAAGAATCTGGGTTTCGCCCTGAAGATTCATGCCGACGAGATTGAAGCCATCGGCGGATCGCAGCTGGCCGGTGAACTGGGCGCGGTTTCGGCCGAGCATCTGATCGCCATTGAAGAAGAAGGCATGGATGCCATGGCGGAAGGCGGAACGACCGCCATGCTGCTGCCGGCGACGTCCTTCTATCTGGGCAAGACCTATGCCCCGGCCAGAACCATGGTCGAGAAGGGAATCCCTGTGGCCATCGCCAGCGATTTCAACCCGGGTTCCTGCCCGTCGCTGAATCTGCAGTTTGCCATCAATCTGGGCTGCCTGAAGTACAAGCTGACACCGGAAGAGGTGCTGACGGCCGTGACCATTAATCCGGCCTGCGCCTGCGGCAAGGGTGACCTGACCGGCAGTCTGGAGGTCGGCAAGCAGGCGGATCTGGTGATCTGGAATGCGCCGGACTTCGAAATGGTCTGCTACCGTTTCGGTTCCAATCTGGCTGGACGCGTCATGAAGAAGGGAGAAATAGTGGTATGAAACTGATTGAACTGAAGCTGAACGAATATCTGGACATTCTTCTGTCCGATGCGCCGGCGCCCGGCGGCGGCTCCGTCAGCGCGCTGGCCGGCGCGCAAGGGGCAGCTCTGATGGCCATGGTCTGCGATCTGACGACAGCGAAGGAAAAATACGCCGATGAGTACGAACTCTGCCGGGAAATCCGGGAGAAGGCGGGCAGCCTCTATGAGGGATTCGCCAGAGCCATTGACGAGGATACGGAAGCCTTCAACCTGGTGGCGGCGGCATTCAAGATGCCCAGGGAAACCGACGAGCAGAAGGCGACCAGAAAACAGGCCATCGCTGACAGCACGCTGGAAGCGACCAGGGTGCCCTACCGGGTGATGGGCATGGCGGCGGAAGGACTACAGCTGGCGGAGCGCCTGCAGGGACACTACAACCGCAACTGCGACAGCGATTACGGCGTGGGCGTGCTGAATCTGATGACTTGCATACGCGGCGCCTGGCTGAACGTGAAAATCAATCTGCCGGGAGTGAAGGACGAAGCTCTGGCGAAGGAATACGAGGAAGGCGGCCGGAAGATGCTGGCCGACGGCGAAGTTATTGCGGAGAGAATTTTCAGCGAAATCGAGGAGGGACTTTAAGGCTATGGCAAAAATCATGGAAAGTGTACCGAACATCAGCGAAGGAAGAAATCAGGAAGTCATCGAGGCGTGTGTGGATCAGATCCGCAGCACCCCGGGCTGCACTCTGCTGAACTATTCTTCCGACGAAGACCATAACCGGACCGTTATCACCTACATGGGCAGCCCCGAGGGCTGCGAGGAGGCCAGCGTGAAGCTGGCGAAAAAGGCCGTTGAGCTGATCGATCTGACGAAGCACGAGGGCGGCCATCCGAGAATGGGCTGCGTGGACGTCATGCCCTTCATCCCCATCAAAGAAGCGACGACGGAAGAATGCATCGAACTGTCGAAGAGAGTGGGACAGCGGGTAGCCGAAGAGGCGGATCTGCCGGTCTTCCTTTATGAAGATTCCGCTACGGCGCCCCATCGCCAGAATTTGGCCAAGATCAGGAAAGGCCAGTTTGAGGGAATGGCGGAAAAGGTCAAGGATCCGGACTGGATTCCGGACTTCGGCGGACAGCGCATTCATCCGACAGGAGGCTGCGTGGCTGTCGGCGCCAGACCGCCGCTCATCGCGTTCAACATCAATCTGAACACCGACAACGTGGATATCGCCAAGAAGTGCGCCACGGTTATCCGGGAAGCCAAAGGCGGTTTCAAGTGTGTAAAGGCAATGGGATTGCTTTTGGAAGACCGGAACATTGCGCAGGTCTCCATCAACATGACCAACTTCATGGTTACACCACTTCACCGCGTGCTGGAGCAGGTCAGACGGGATGCCGCCCGTTACGGGGTCAGCGTCATCGGGACGGAGATCATCGGACTGGCGCCCATGCAGGCCTTTTTTGACGCGGCGGAGTACTATCTTCAGATTGAAGACTTCCAGCCTGACGTACAGGTGATCGAAAAACACCTGCTTTAAACGAAAGGTGGGAGACAGCCAGTGGACGGAGCATTCCGTCTGCTGTGCGGCGAGGGGATCATCCTGGCGTCCGTGCTGCTTGCCAAGGGTACGGCCTGGGAAAGGATTACAACATCGCCCTGGGCGCGCTGACCCGGCTCATGCCCAAGGTCCATTACCCGGCGGTAGAGGAGGAAATCCGCAAGAACTTCCCCGCCAGTATCGTCAGCATCAATCTGGATGCCTACAAGATGGACTATGACATCATAGACGAGGATCTCAGGAAACTGGGGTATCAGACCGGCTTTGGCGAGCACAGTCGGTTTTAGATCCGCGCGCCGGGACCCAGCGGACGACAGAAAGCAAAATCAAACTGCTGCTCATCCAGGCAGCAGTTTTTTCGAACATCAGG
>JAUNRL010000110.1 GCA_030535715.1 Bacillota bacterium | reverse complement strand
GAAGGTTTTGCTGCTCATCGATTCGGAAGGCTCCATGCTGCCCTACAGCCGGCTGTGCAACCGGCTGTTTCAGGCCGTCAGCAAATCCAATCACTTCAAGGATCTGAAAATCTACTATTTCCATAACGCCATCTACGATCAGCTCTACACTACGCCTCACTGCAAGCTGCGGGATTCGGTGGAGACCACCTGGGTGTTTCATAAACTGGACAGCGAGTACAAGGTGATCTTCGTGGGGGACGGGGCCATGGCACCGTCGGAGCTGCACCGCCCGGGAGGCAACGCCATCATCGGCCTGTACAACCGGGAGACGGGAATGGAATGGTTTAATAAATTCAAAAAGAGGTTCAAAAGGCAGATCTGGCTGAATCCCATCGAAGAAAAGTCCTGGGATTACGTCTACGGCAACGCCACCATCGGCGAGATCCGCAAGGTGTTTCCCATGTATGAATTGTCTCTGACCGGTCTGGAAGCCGGACTGAAGAAACTGATGGTTCGATAGGAGAAATCAGAGAACCATGCCGGTATGCCGGCCGGGGCTGACCAGAATGTCACCTTCCATCAGGTTTTTATCGCCGCCGGCATATGCCCTGTCGGTAATGATATCGAATTCCCCGGTTCTTTCCAGCGGGTGAAGAAAATCCGAGTTCCCGGTGCTGCCGGGTGCGGGCAGATCGATGCCTGCGCAGCAGACACATGCCCCGACCAGAGGAGAACAGGACGTTTCACAGTCGGTGGTGATGGCGGACATATCCCAGTTCGCGGCAGCCGCCAGATTCTTCAGTTCCGCGCGACCGCCGCGCGGTTTCTGATCGTAGCCGATGTGGTCATTGGCGCAGGCCGCTTTCATGGCCTGGGCGGCGATGGCCGCTTTTTCGGGGTCTTTGAACCGGGCCACATATTTCCAGTTGTTCCAGGCGTGATTCCTGGAACTGTAACTCCATTTGCCCGTGGCGATCTCATGGCCGCCTTTCTGGTCGCCGGCCCGGTTGCCGGTATGCCCGTGATCGCCGCCGATGGCCTGACCCATTCTGGGCGCTGCCGGTGATGCGGTAACGGCTTCTGATTCGGGACTCTCGTAGTTCTGCCCGTCGATTGTAGCATTGGCGTGCACGGTATATGTGTAGGAATTGCCTCTGATCCTTCGCAGGAAGCTGGCGGTCGTCTGTTCAGCAGGTACGGTGACCGTGTCGATATCTCCATTGGATTCGGATTTTTCGGTGACGACATAGCTCTGGGCTTCCGGAACCGGCTCCCAGGTCACATCGATATGACCGGCGCCCGGACTGGATGCCTGAATGACCGGCTGCTTCAGCGGATTGATCATCGCCGTGGCGCCGATTGGCGCGGAGGATGACTTCCCGGGACTGGCAACGGCTGTGACAGAAAAGTCGTATTTACCAAAGCCGTTCACATCCTTGAAATCAAAGGCGGTTTCTTTGGTGGAATAGGTCTTCTGCTTTTCGTTTTCTGCCTTTCTTACCGCGGTGATCTCATAGTGATCGCAGCAGGAAGAAGGCTCCCAAGTCAGGCGGATCGGCGCTTTCGGGTCGGCGTCCTCCTTGCCGGTGTAGTCTGCCTTCAGATTTTTGGGAGGATCCACATGGATCCGGAAGGAGGGGGAAACGACACCGGTATACCCGCCGATGCCGGCGATGACTACGCCGGCTTTGCCCGGGTTTTTATTGTTCCGGTAGCGGAGCAGATAGTCCTGTCCTTCCTTCAGCGTCGCCGTGTCGCGGGTGATGGTGATGTCCGGCCTGACCGCTTTCCCCGTGTAAACGCAGTCCGCCGGTTCGATGGTGACGCTGCAGTCCCGGAGAGAAACCGCGTGGATTTCCCGGATCAGGACGGCCGCTGCCGTTCCCAGAACCAAAAGCAGAAGGATCAGGGTAATAAGGAGTTTTCTGTCTTCTTTCAGTTTTCCGATCAATACGACCATATGCGTTTGCTCCCGACAGGCAGTAACGCCTGTATGTACATGATTGGATACGAAACTGTGCGCGTACATTATAATCTATACCGCCCCGTCAGACAATACGCGGTTTTCGCATTTCTTGACAAGGTTTCAGGCGGACAATATAATATTTTTCGAAATGTGCTTTCGCGGAGAAAGGGACCGAATGCGATGAAAAAAGTAATGATCCTGGGTGCGGGAAGAGGTCAGGTCGGGCTGTACAAAGCCGCAAAAAAGCTGGGCTATGAGGCGATTGCCGTCAGCATTGACGGGGATTGGCCCGGGTTCGCGCTGGCAGACAGAATATACGATCTGAATCTCTATGACGCGGAGGGAATCGCCAGGCTGGCGGAGGAAATCGGTGCAGACGGCGTGGTGACGGCCTGCCTGGAGATCGGGCTGCCGGCGGTCGGCGCCGCATGCGACCGAAACCATCTGCCGGGAATATCCTATGAAACCGCGCTGGTGTCCACGGACAAACTGCTCATGAAGGAAGCCCTGATGAGGGGCGGCGTACGAACCGCCCGGTTCCGCAAAGCCTCCGCAGAGGAGGATCTGGAGAGCATCGTGAGGGAACTGGATTTTCCTCTGATCACGAAGGCGGTGGATCTTTCCGGAACGCGGGGCATTCATATTGCTTTCGGGAAAGAGGATCTGCTGCCCTGTTTCCGGATGACGATGGAAGCCACCGGCAGGGATTACTGTGTCATTGAAGAATATCTGGAAGGATACGAGTGCAGCGCCACCTCTCTGATCGTCGACGGCAAGGTGGTTTTCGTTCTGCCGACCGGAGATCTGCGGTACGGGGAAAACGATGAGGTTCCCATCGGGCATTATCTTCCCTATGAGGACAGCGAGGATATTTTAAGGCAGATTGAGGAGGAAGTGACAAAGGCAATCTATGCTATCGGTCTGGACAACTGTGCGGTCAACGTGGATATCATGATCAGCCGTGGGAAGGCCTATATTCTGGAACTGACCGGCAGGATCGGCGCTAACTGCATGCCGGAACTGACTTCGATTTACTATGGATTTGACATTCACGAGATGATCGTGGAGACCGCGGTGGGCAATTTCGATATGGCCAAAAACTTCCGATGCAGGCAGATCCCGAAGACCGCCTGCATCGGAGAAATGATTCTGTCGGAGAAAGAAGGCACGATTCGTTGCCTTTCCATAGATGAACCCGATCCCGAACATGTGGAGCAGATCTGGATGTTTGCCGGAGAGGGAGCGGAGATCAGAAAGTTTACCAACCCCAGGGACTGCATCGGTCAGATTGTCGTCAAGGGGGCGGATCTGGAGGAATGCAGGCGGATCGCGGACGAAACGGTTGCCGGGATCCACATTGAACTGGAGCGGGAAAGCGAGTCTGTCTGATGAAAAAGGTTTTGATTCTGGGGGCCGGCATCTATCAGGTTCCGCTGATCCGGACGGCGAAAGAAGCCGGACTCTACACGATTGTATCCAGCATACCCGGAGACTGGCCGGGTTTCGCGGAGGCGGATCAGATTTACTGCGTGAACACCACGGATAAAGAAGGAATCCTGCAGATCGCCCGGGAGGAGCGAATTGACGGGATCTGTACAACCGGGACCGATGTAGCGGCGGCAACCATCGGTTATGTGAACGAACGGATGGGACTGCACGGTTTGTCGGAGGCGTCCGCAGTGAAAACGTCGGATAAAACGATTATGCAGGAAAACTTCCACCGCGGAGGCGTTTCTTCCGCGGAGTACATCCGGGCGGATTCTCCCCGGGAAGCCATGGCGGCGGCGGAGAAGATCGGTTATCCGGTGGTAGTCAAATGCGTGGATAGTTCCGGCAGCCGTGGCATATCTCTCGTCCGGCGGGCGAAAGAAATCCCACAGGCCTTTGCGGAGGCCATTGCCCATTCGCGCAAAGCGTACGTCATCGTTGAATCGAGGCTGGCTGGTGTGGAAATCGGCATCGACGGTCTGATCCAGAACGGACAGCTGGTTTTTCT
>JAUNRL010000007.1:12228-17472 GCA_030535715.1 Bacillota bacterium | reverse complement strand
GCCACTACAATTAACAATTCCGCTAAAGAGAATCCTCTTTTGTTTCGATTCCCCTTCATAAACATCCTGCTGTTTCCCCGCATATTCCGTTTCGCATAATATTTTCAGATAAGTATATTATACAGCGATTCCCGTTCCAGCCCAACAGTTTTTCCATTATGTCCGTCAAGTGTAACTTGCAATAATTATTGCACTTGATCAGTAAAGTGTTATGCGGCCGCTTAATATGGCCCCAGGGAATTCTTTCCCATTATTTAACTCGTGACAGCAGTACCACGCACTCCACGTGCTTCGTCCACGGGAAGTTGTCAAAGGGCTTCACCGAGCGGATGGAATAACCGTTAACCTGCAGATAATACAGATTCTCCGCCAGGGTCCTCGGGTTGCAGGAAACGTAGACAATCTGATCTGCACCGTAGCCGATGATCCTGTCCAGCGCGTCCGGCTTCATGCCCATCCGCGGGGGATCCACCACGATAACCTCCGGCTTATCGGGAAGGGATTCCATAACCTCGAAGACGTCCCCGGCATAGAACCGGCAGTTATCCAGTCCGTTCTCCGCCGCCGCTGCCCGGGCGCCTTCCACCGCTTCTCCGACGAGTTCGATGCCGACGACCTCCGACGCCTTTCTGGCCAGCACCTGAGAGATGGTTCCCGTGCCGCAGTACAGATCAAAGACCTTCCTGTTCCCAAAATCATCGACCAGCCCCACGGCGTATTCATAGAGCCGCTCCGCCGCCTCCACATTCGTCTGAAAAAACGAAAACGGTCCCACGCGAAAACGCAGTCCGCAGATCTCTTCCCGATAATAATCCCGTCCGTCGAGCACGCGCAGTTCGTCGCAGTACACGGCATCCGCCAGACGGTCGTTGATAATCCGGAGAATACCGGCCACGCGGTTTCGCAAAGGCAACGCCCGGATCATGCGGACAAAGCCCTCCTCATCAAAGGGAACGCCAGATCCGTCCTCCCCTTCGCTGGTGGTAACGATATTGATCAGCAGTTCCTCCGTCCTTACGCCCCGCCGGATCACCAGATTCCGAAGCAGCCCCCTGTGCCGCTTCTTATGGTAGTGGGTATATCCCCGTTCATGGGCAAAGGCAAGAGTTGCCTTTAAAACCAGATTGAAATCCCCGGGCACCAGCTGACACTCGTCCACGGTCACGATGGACATGAAGTGCCTGCGCCGGTGCATGCCCAGGGTTGTCGGCCCGTCCTTTTCCATGTCCCCGAAGGTGTATTCCATCTTGTTGCGGTAGCCGTAGACGGCGGGCGCCGGCTCGATGGGCAGGAGAACATCCGCAGAGATCCCCTTTGCCTCCAGCAGGCCCTTCACTTCGCCGAATTTGTTCTTCAGCTGCTCCGTATAGGGCACGCCCTGATAGCTGCATCCGCCGCACAGATCCCGGTCTTTGCAGGGCGCGGCGCATTGCCTTTGCATCCTATTCGTATCCATACTTGCGATAAAACTCCTCTTTGTATTCGGGGAAACGGTCCTCATCGATGGCGCGGCGGATGCCCTCTGTCATCCGGGACAGAAACCGCAGATTGTGCTCGGACAGCAGCATGTGGGAGAGAATTTCCCCCGCCTTGAACAGATGTCTGAGATAGGCTCTGCTGAAATTCCGGCAGACATAGCAATCGCACTCCGGGTCCAGGGGATCGAAGTCGTGCGCGAATCGGGCATTCTTGATGTTCAGCCGGCCCCGGGAGGTCATGGCCATGCCGTGGCGGGCGATCCGGGTGGGCTCCACACAGTCGAACATATCCACGCCCCGTTCCACGGCCTCAAAGATATAATCCGGCGTCCCTATCCCCATGACGTAACGGGGTTTATCCTCCGGAAGAAGATCCGGAGCGTAGTCCAGAACATCGAGGTAATCTGCCTTGTCCTCGCCGACGGAAATTCCGCCGATGGCATAGCCCGGCAGGTCAAAGGATGTGACCGCTCTGGCGCTCTCCTCCCGCAGATCCCGGAAGAATCCTCCCTGCATGATGCCGAACAGCGACTGCCGCTCCGTATCGGTCTGCGCCGCGACGCAGCGCTCCAGCCACCGGGTCGTCAGCGCCTGAGATTTTTCGATGTATTCCCGGGAAGCGTCCTTCGGCGCACATTCATCAAAGGCCATCATGATATCCGACCCCAGATCCTGCTGTACCCGGATGGACTTCTCCGGAGTCAGCATGCGCCGGCTTCCGTCGATGTGGGAGGCAAAGGCAACCCCTTCTTCACTGATCTTCCGCATGGCGCCCAGGCTGAACACCTGATAGCCGCCGCTGTCGGTAAGAATGGGTCCGTCCCAGTTCATGAACCGGTGCAGACCGCCCGCCTCCCGGACAATGTCCGAACCCGGCCGAAGGAACAGATGATAGGTGTTGGCCAGTATGATCTGCGCGCCGGTTTCCCTCACCGTTTCCGGCTTCATGGCTTTCACCGTCGCCGCCGTGCCCACCGGCATGAAGACCGGGGTTTCGATGGTTCCGTGAGGCGTGGTCAGCGTCCCCCGCCGGGCTTTGGTTCTCACGTCCGCCTTATGCAGTTGAAATGTTACCGCTGGCATGCGTCTCTCCTTTCCGCACCCGTCCATGCCGTGCACTCTGCAAGTCCGGCCTACTCCAGGAACATGGCGTCCCCGTAGGAAAAGAACCGGTATTCCTCCCTGATCGCCTCATCATAGACCTTCAGGATCTTCTCCCGGTCGTAAAGAGCCGAGATCAGCATGAGCAGCGTGGACTTGGGCAGATGAAAGTTGGTGATCAGAGAATCGATGATTTTGAATTCATAGCCGGGATAGATGAAAATGCCGGTGCTGTCTGACCCGGGCCTCACCTGCCAGCAGCCGGCCTTTGCGGGGGTCTTCGCTTCAGCATCCCAGTACGCCGCGCTTTCCACGGTGCGGGTGGATGTGGTGCCCACGCTGATGATCCGCCGGCCTTCCCGTTTGGCCCGGTTGATGATCTCCGCCGCCTCCTCGTTGATGGAGTATTCCTCGAAGTGCATATGGTGATCCTCGATCCGCTCCACCTTCACCGGCCGGAAGGTGCCGATCCCCACATGGAGCGTCACATAGGCCAGTTCCACGCCCTTTTTCTCCGCCGCGGCCAGAAGCTCCCCGGTGAAGTGCAGCCCCGCTGTGGGCGCCGCAACCGATCCGTCTTCCCGGCTGTAGACCGTCTGGTATCGTTCCCTGTCCTCGTCTTCGCCCGGCCGCTCGATGTAAGGGGGAAGCGGCATGGTACCGATCTGCTCCAGCCGTTCCATGAACAGCCCGTCATAGGCAAAGGCAACGATTCTCGTGCCGTCCTCGCCGTAATCGAGAATTTCCGCCGAAAGCACCGGACCGTCGGGCAGATCGCTCCCCGGTCCGCTGAAGGCCACAACATCGCCGGGCTTCAGCCGCCGGCCCGGCCGGACCATGGTCTCCCAGACATCGCCCTCCCGGCGTTTGATCAGCAGGAACTCCACCTTGGCGCCCGGCTCCTTCGCCGACGGATCCTGCGGCACCTTCCGCCCGTAGAGACGGGCCGGCAGCACGCGGGAATCGTTCAGCACCAGGCAGTCTCCGGGCTGAAGATAATTCAGAATATCATAAAAATGCCGGTGCTCCACGGTGTCCGTTTCGCGGTGAACCACCAGCAGGCGTGATGCATCTCTGCGGTCAGCCGGTCTCTGAGCGATCAGATGCTCCGGCAGCGGGTAATCAAAATCGTTGATGTTCATGTCAGTCGCTGATGCTGATGGAGATCTGCTCCTCCTCGTCGTAGTCCAGGCCAAGATGCTGATAGGCTCTGCGGGAAACCACCCGTCCCTTCTGGGTCCGGTGCAGGAACCCCGCCTGAATCAGATAGGGTTCATAGACATCCTCAATGGTGACCCGTTCTTCGCCGATGGAGGCCGCGATGGTATCGATGCCCACCGGCCCGCCGTCAAAGCGGTCGATGATCACCCGCAGGATCTCCCGGTCCAGATTCTCCAGTCCCATGTCGTCCACGCCAAGCGCCTCCAGCGCTTCCCGGGTGATATCCAGATCAATGCTGCCGCTGCCTTTGACCTGGGAAAAATCCCGAACCCGCTTCAGCAGCCGGTTGGCGATACGGGGCGTGCCCCGGGAACGCCGGGCCATTTCCTCCACCGACCGGGGATCGGTCTGGACGCCAAGAAGCCCCGCGGTCCGCTGGATGATCTGCGCCAGTTCGTCCTTCGTATACATCTCAAACTTGCCGTTGACCCCGAACCGGTCTCTGAGGGGCGCCGACAGACTGCCCGCCCGGGTGGTCGCCCCGATCAGAGTGAACCGGGCGATATCCAGCCGGATGGAACGGGCGGAGGGTCCCTTACCGATGATGATGTCCAGAGCGAAGTCCTCCATGGCCGAGTAGAGCACCTCCTCCACGGAGCGGTTCAGCCGGTGGATCTCATCGATGAACAGCACATCGTTTTCGTTCAGATTGGTCAGAATCGCCGCCAGATCCCCGGCCCGCTCGATGGCCGGTCCGGAGGTGATGCGGATATCCACGCCCATCTCGTTGGCGATGATACCCGCCAGAGTCGTCTTGCCCAGTCCCGGCGGACCGTAAAAGAGTACGTGATCCAAAGGCTCATTGCGCAGCTTGGCCGCCTCGATGAAGACCTTCAGATTATCCGTCGCCGTCTTCTGACCGATATAATCCGCCAGCGTCTGGGGCCGCAGGGTTACCTCCTGCCGGTATTCTCCCTCCCCCAGCTCCGCTGCCGTGATCCGTTCCTCATAATCCATAGATTTCCTCCTAAAACAGGTTCTTCAATGCCCGTTTCACATATTCTTCCGTCGTCAGATCCTTTTCCTCAATGGCTGCCAGCGCACTCATGGCCTCGCCGCGGGAATATCCCAGAGCCGTCAGCGCCGAAATCGCTTCGCCCCGGCCCGATGCCGGCGCGGCCGCGCCCGCCGCCTCGAGAGCCGCCGGATCCGCCGTACCGGTCGGCGCGAATTTGTCCTTCAGTTCCAGGACGATCCGCTCTGCGGACTTCTTGCCGATGCCATTGGCCTTCTGCAGGGATTTGGCGTCTTCAAAGGCAATCGCCTGCCGCAGCTGTTCCAGCGTGAAGGAGGAAAGAATGGATATGGCTGCTTTCGCACCGACCCCGCTGACGGTGATCAGCTTGCGGAAGGCGTCCAGCTCGCCCCGTCCGGAAAAACCGCAGAGGCTGATGTCGTCCTCCCGCACGATCATGGTCGTGTGGACGGTGACCTCTTCCCCTTC
>JAUNRL010000007.1:0-12218 GCA_030535715.1 Bacillota bacterium | reverse complement strand
GGAAGGCACATTCACATAGAATCCCACTCCATTCACATCAACGATCAGGTATCCGTCGCCCTTTTCGGCGAGTATTCCCCGTAAAAATCCAATCATTTTCGCTCCTTATCTGCGATCCGGCCGGTCTGCGCCGGCCCGTCTTGTCTCCGATCTACCGCAGACCCGCCCGCTGAAGCCGTCTCCTGCTGTCCGCTGAATGGCCGTGGCAGATGGCCGCCGCCAGGGCGTCCGCCGTATCGTCCGGTTTGGGCACCTTGGGGAGATTCAGCATGGTCTTAACCATGAACTGTACCTGCTTCTTCTCGGCTCGGCCATAGCCGACCAGGGCCTGCTTGATCTGCAGCGGCGTGTATTCGGCAACCTCAATGCCGCCCTTGACACAGGCCAGAACCGCTACCCCTCTGGCCTGTCCCACATTGATGGCGGTTTTGGCGTTATTGTTAAAGTACAGCTGTTCGATGGATGCCACGTCCGGCCGCTGCTCCTCGATGATTTCCCGCAGGCTGTCATAAAGGTGTTCCAGCCGCTGATCCATGGGCATTTCCTTGGGCGTGGTCACCGCACCGTAGTCGATGGCGCGGAAATGATTGCCCGTCTTTTCGATGACGCCGTATCCCAAAATAGCGTAGCCCGGATCAATGCCGAGGATCTTCATCAGACATACTTGACGCGGACTACCCGGCCTTTTCCGGCGGCGGGATAAGCGTCCCAAGCGGGTCCGCGCCGTTTCCCCTTTCCTTTCGCGTTGCCTTTGTGCCAGTATACCACATAACCCGGAGAAAAGAAAAACCATACCAAGTACAAAAGAAAAACAAAAAAACAATCATCCTATGGTATAATTATAAACGATTGAAGGCACGCTATTCATTGGGAGAGAAAGAATGAGAATTTCAAGACAGAACAAAATCTTGGAGCTGATCGAAAAGCAGGAAATCGAAACGCAGGATAAGCTGGTTTCCCTGCTCAGGGATTACGGTTACGATGTAACCCAGGCGACGATTTCTAGAGACATTAAAGAACTGCAGCTGGTCAAGACCCTGTCGCCCTCCGGGAAGTACCGCTACGCCGCTTCAGCCAGTCAGGACGGGCTGATTTCTGACCGGCTGTCCAATATCTACCGGGAAACGGTAAAATCCACAGCCTGGTCCGGCAATATCGTCCTGATGAAGACCTTGTCCGGATGCGCCAACGCCGCGGCGGAAACCCTAGATAATCTCGGTCTGGAGCACGTCATCGGCTCCGTTGCCGGGGACAACACTATCCTTCTGGTCATCGATGACCCGGTTAATTCCCCGGGTGTCGTCGACCGGCTGAATGCGCTGCTGAATAAACAATGATCCATGATTCAACGTATCCAGATCCGCAATTTTGCCATCATCGAACATCTCGATATCGAATTCCATGATGGACTGAACATCGTGACCGGCGAAACGGGCGCCGGCAAATCCATCGTCATCGAAGCAGTGAGCCTCGCTCTCGGGAGCAGGGCAGACACTGCTTTTGTTCGTTCCGGACAGGATAAAGCGGTTGTCCAGATGATCGCGGATAACGATGGGCGGGAAGTCATCCTTACCCGGGAAATCTCCCGCACAGGACGCAACGTATGCAAAGTCAACGGCAGCCTGGTTACCCTCGCCGAGCTGTCCGCCCTGAGCCGCCAGCTGGCGGACATTCACGGACAATATGACCACCAGTCCCTTCTCGATCCGGCCGCCCATATCCGGCTGCTGGACCGCTACCGCAGCGACATCATCGGATCGGCCAGAGAGGAGGTTCTGTCCTGCTACCGGGCCTATGATGATCTCCGCCGCCGGATGCAGACGCTGGACCGCCGACTGGCCGAGGATATACGCCAGCGCGACTTCATGGAGTTTGAGCTGAAGGAACTGGATGCTGCCGAACTGCGGGCCGGAGAGGACGAGGCGCTGGAGGAAGACGTTTCCCGCCTGCAGCACGGCGAGCAGATCTACACCGACCTGGCCTCCGCCTATGCCATCGCGGAAGGAAGTGACAGCGACGGTGTTCTCCCCGCTCTGCAGCAGATGACGGACCACCTGGACTCGGCCGGTGAATGGACAGCCGATGTCCGTATTCTGGCGGAGCGGGTTTCCGGACTCTGCTATGAACTGGAGGATATCTGCGGCGAAATCCGGCATAACCGGGATCAGGCGGTCTTTTCTCCCGAAGAACTGGATCAGGCCATTGCCCGCCTGGATCTGCTCTCCCGCCTGAAGCAGAAGCACGGCAAGTCCATCGAAGAACTGATCCACTACCGGGAAGAACTGCGGCAGCGTCTCACCGGCGTCGCAGACTCCGGTGAGACCCGCCGGCGCATACAGCAGGAGCTGAACCATCTGACCGGACAGCTGGAAGCTGCCTGCGCGCGGCTGACTTCAGCACGAAAGGAAGCCGCGGCCGACCTGGAAAAGGAAATCGGCCGCGAGCTGAGCGAACTCAACTTCGGAGAGAGCCGGTTTGCCATCGCTTTTTCTCCTGCGGAGGCCTTCTCCGAGGATGGTACGGACATCGTGGAATTCCTGATCAGCACCAACCGGGGCGAGGATCTGAAACCCCTGGCGAAAATCGCCTCCGGCGGTGAAATGTCCCGAATCATGCTGGCGTTCAAAAAAGTCATCGGCGATTACGATGAAATCCCAACGATGATCCTTGACGAGATCGACAGCGGCATCAGCGGCATCGCCGCCAGCGTGGTCGGACAGAAGCTGCGCCAGATCGCCCGCCATCATCAGATCATCTGCATCACCCATCTTCCCCAAATCGCCGCCTGCGGCGAACACCACTACCGCATCAGCAAGGACAGCGATGAGACGATGACCTACACCCAGGTCACAGAACTGGATCCCCGGGAACGAATCACCGAGATCGCCCGCCTGCTGGGCGGCGCAGCGGTCACCGATACCACCCTGGCCTCCGCGGAAGAACTGCTCCGTATCTCCGCCACCTGATCAGCCTGCCCTCGCCCATGGATGTGCCCTGACTCGGCCGCCTGTCACACCAGTATATTTCAGCCATTTTTTCGTGTTATTGGTTATCCAGGCGGAATTTCTTTCATGTGCTAAAGTGATTGCCGCTAAAATCAGGCATCATTCATGTGACCTTGAACAATAATCCTTTATGGATCACAACAGCCAACGAGATCGGGCGGGTTCAACTACTCCGCCGCACTTCGTTTTCCGCCTAAGGGTTGCTTTTGCGTGCAAAAAGGCTGAAACTCCCGAAAACGGAAGAATGATTATGCCGCTATGCCCGGACGTGACCGGACACACCCCCAGAAAAAAACCGCTGTGTCTTGGTTGACATAACGGCTTTTCTGTTTTGTTCCTGTTACCGGATCAGGGCTTGTTCAATCAGATTGTCTCGAGGCCTATTCTGCCGGTGCTTCAGCGGGAGCTTCCTCGGCGGCTTCTTCAGCCGGTGCTTCGGGGGCTTCCCCCGCCGGCGCCTCAGCGGCTTCTTCTGCCGGTGCCTCAACAGGAGTCTCCTCGGCCGGCGCAGTTTTTTCCTTAGCCGCCTCTGCCTTGGCCGCTTCCTTCGCTGCTTCCACTGCCGGATCGATGGTCTCACGGATGCTCAGGCTGATTCTTCTTCTGTCCTTATCGATCTCAAGGATCCTAGCATTGACGATTTCGCCGACCTTCAGTTCATCGTTGATGTTGCCGACTCTTTTATGGGCAACCTCGGAGATGTGAACCAGTCCGTCCAGACCGGGCTCCAGTTCGATGAATGCGCCGTATTCCTTGATCTGAACAACCTTGCCCTGAATAACCTGCCCGACTTCGTAATTCTCGTCGATCACGCTCCACGGTTCCGGCGTATTCTGTTTCAGGCCGAGGGAGATCTTGCCCTTTTCCTCGTTCATGGACAGAACCTTGACGTTGATCTTCTGACCGATGCTGAGCACTTCCTGCGGATGTCTGAGCTTGCCCCAGGAAATCTCGGAAATATGCAGCAGTCCGTCGATTCCGCCGATGTCAACAAATGCGCCATAGTCGGTAAACCGCATGACCGTGCCTTCGACCACGTCGTCCACGTTCAGGTTCTCCCAGATTTCCTTGACGAGCTTTTCCTTCTCTTCGTTCAGAAACATCTTGTGGGAGAACACGGCCCGATTTCTTCTCTGATCCACGCGGGATACCTTGACCTCCATGGTCTGCCCCACGAATTCCGACGCATCCTCCACATAGCGATCGGACAGCTGGGAAAGCGGAATGAATCCGGACACTTCCTTGTACTCGGCAATGACGCCGCCGTTGACCGTTCTTGTGACTGTGACTTCAAGAACTGTTTTATTTTCATACGCCTCGACGATCTCGTTCCAGTTGGCGCTGATTTCTAACTTCTTCCTTGAGAGTAGAATCCCACCGTCTCCGTCATCGGTTTTGATTACCTTTGCCTGGACTTCGTCGTCTACCTTAAACACATCCGCCAGAGTCTGCTCCTCTTCCAGGCTGACCTCGTTGATGGGAAGGATTCCATCCTTCTTGCAGCTCAGATTGATGATGACGTCCTTTTCGTTCACCTGATGTACCTTACCGGTGACGATTTCCCCGTTGCGCGGAAGCCGCAGGGATTTTTCGATTTCTTCCATGAAATCTTCCATTTTTGCTTCGTTGTTTTCAAGTGCTTGATCACTCATGCTGGACATAACCTCCTTAATCGTGCATTCGGGCGTCGACGCGCCCGCCGCTATCCCTATTTTATTACACTTTCGGATCTCTTTCAACGGTAAATCTTCAATATTTTCGACAAAAAAAGTCTCTTCACAGTATTTCCCGGCAATCTCAAAAAGCTTTCTCGTATTGGAACTGTTCCATCCGCCGACCACCATCATCAGATCACTTTCCGCCGCCAGCGCGGCACAGGCCTGCTGACGGTTGGCCGTCGCGCTGCAGATGGTGTTGTGGACCTCCACCGTCGTGCCCATCTCCTGGAAACACCGCAGTACATCCTCCAGCAGTTCCTGACGGATCGTCGTCTGCGTCACCACGAACAGATCATCCTCCCCGACCGCCTCCGCCTCTTCCGCGGATCCGACCACGATGGCGGGCCGGCGGCACCAGCCGCTGATGCCCTCAACCTCCGGATGATTGACATCGCCGACGATGACCACCTGCCGGTCCGTATCCCTAACCAGCTGGTGAATACGGTGGACGAAGGGACAGGTGGCATCGATAAGCGGAATCTCCCGCGCCTCTGCCTCATCATAAATCCGCTTTCCCTCACCGTGGGAACGGATGATCACCCGCTCGCCGATCCGAACTTCATCCAGGCTGCCGATGATCCGAATCCCCTTCCTCCGCAGATCTGCGGCCACATGGCCATTGTGAATCAGGGAACCCATGCTGCAGACCGGCCGCCCCGATGCTGCCGCATCCTCCGCTCTGGCGATAGCCCGCCGGACACCGAAGCAGAACCCGGCGTGCTCCGCCACCCGGATCGTTTTAGAACCGATCCGGATTTCCCGGCCTGCCAGTGTTTCCGAAGCATCCGGCATTTTCCAGCTGCCGTTCATCTCCGGATTGATCACTTTTCCCGGGTTTTCTGAGGTCATGATTTCCTCCTCTAACAAAGAGCGGCGCTCTGACAAGCGCCGATGCCTTTGCATAAATCAGTCGAAAAAGGTTTCCGTCTTCTCCTCCATCAGATACTTGTTCAGAGTTTCCTCCACATCCAGTTCTTTCTCGGGAAGCGGAGGATCCTTCTTGTAACCGACATACAGCATGATGAGGCCAAAGGCTATCAGGGCGCCGCCACCGATAGACAGGGCCGTATGCACCTGGGGAATGACGTTGCCGAAGACATTGTAGTTCTCCGGTCCCCACTCGCCCCAATCGATTTCATACCACTGGAGCCAGTAGCGGGCGAAGAAGGCCATGACGCCGACCAGAAGGGAGAACAGGCCGATTCGCACCGTGTCCCCTTTGGGGATGCCGAAGCCGTTCACCGGATTGCCCTCCGGATCATTCACCGACAGTCCGCCGCAGGCTTTGCGGAAAATGATATAGGCGATGGGTCCGGAGGAAAGAGCCATCAGGCCGGTGGTCAGATAGTCTGTGCCGTTGATCAGCAGCGCGATAATGGCGATGCAGATCGGAAATCCGCAGTAGAAGATCAGCGCCTTGTTCCCGCCGGGGATCACATAGAGATTCCTGTTCTTCCTCTCCTCCACCGGCAGCTTATGCCGCAGCTTGATCACCGAAATCGGCAGGATGATGTACAGCGCCAGCATGAAGACGACCTCCATGGACACCAGAGTGGTGAAATCGTTGAAAGAAAGAATAAACGTCACCACTGCCAGGGACAGGATGCCCACATAAGGCACGCCCCTGTTCCTGCTGACCTTCACCAGAAACTGGGGACAGAGGTGGTCATCCGCCAGAACAAAGAAGCCCCGGGAGCCCGATGCCAGGTAGGTGTTGAAGATGGCACACTGGGATATGATGGCCACCACCAGGAACACATAGCCCCAGGCCTGTCCCAGGTTTTCCGTCAGAATCGTGGCGTAACCCACGTGGCTTCCGGAAAAGCCACCTTTAGTGGACCACATCTCCCAGGAGCCTTCCGGCAGGGTTGCCAGACCGCCCAGGGTGGGCAGCACGTAGGTCAGCGCCACCAGCGGCATGGCGATCTTCAGTCCCCTGGGAATGACCTGCGGGTTCTTGACCTCGCCGGCCATATTGGAGATGCACTCGTATCCGCAGTACATCCAGATGCAGATGCAGATGCCGCCGCCCAAGCCGTCGATCAGAGTGTAATCCTCCGGCATGAAGGGTTCCACCGGATTGGTATTCCAGTTGAGGAAGCCGACGATGGTCACCAGCAGGAACGCGGCGACGATCAGCAGCGACAGAACCGTGCTGACGGTGCCGACTTCCCGCAGACCCAGCAGATTGACGATGGTAAAGATGGCGATCATGCCGATTTTCACCGCCAGGGACGCGGCGTAGGACATGGGCATCATCTGGCTCAGATAGCCGGACACCAGGGCCACATAGACGCCGTTGGTGATGTAGGTGGACACCGTTGCCCACCAGCCTGTCTGGAATCCCCAAAACTCACCGAAGGCCTCTCTGGCCCAGACGTACACGCCGCCCTCCGAGGGCATGACCGATGAGCACTCTGCAACCAGAGAACTGATGGGATATGCCCAGACGAAGGGAAATACGCACAATAACAGGATGGTCATGCCGGGACCGGCCTCGGGAATCATCTCCTCGATGCCGAAGGCGCCGGCGGCCACCAGACAGTAAAGCATGAAAACGATGCCGGACACCTTGATGTCGTGTTTCTTCAGGCCGGCTACGCCCTGCAGCTGTTCAGGCTGGTTCATGGCTTTTCCTCCTTACTCTGACTCGAACAAAAATGAAACTGTGATCATGGATGATTCGGACAGCCGATTCTCTCCGGCTACTTCCAGTGTTCCGTGGCTGGCTTCCCGGCCAATGATAAACCCATAGCATCCTTCGCAGTAAGAGTAGCTACCGATCAGCGTGGTGAACGCGAAGAGGCATATGGCAACAGCGATAAACGCCGAACGAACCCCGGCTGGTACAGAATGTTGCTGACCGTCAGGACGAAAGTATCCATTGCATTAAAGATAACTTTCTCCTCAATATAACCAACACAATAACCAAAAAAACTATTGCAAATGCGCCCTTCACACTACGAAAGGCGCATAATATTATACCCGATTCCTGTCGATGAAACAATCCCTATTTTTTCCTGCCGTCATTGATCTTCGCTGCCTTCACCGCCCGGTCAAACCGACGCTGGATATCCAGCGATTTGTCCATATTGGCATAGACGCCCATCCGCAGGCGGACCCGGCTGTTGGCTGCCTCATCCCCGGCCAGTCCGATGGACGCGTTGTCTAAGATGGCCTGATAACTCCTGCCGTGGGAGCAACAAACCATGAAGGCATCCGCGTCCCGGACCATATCCCGGACACGCTCGCCGATCCGGCGAAGAACCGCATCGCCGTACGACATGCCGAAACGCTCGTTGATGGCATTGAAATTGTTCACATCCGGAACGATCAGAACCTGACGCCTGCCGTTGATGGAACAGGATTTAGCATGGATTTGACTCCCGAATGGTAATTACAGTGTTGTATATATAATTTTTATACCCTAACTTCACAGAAAAAACACATTGCAGATGTTGCCATTTTCTGGAAGTTGTGGTACGCTGTCTGCGAAAGGAAATATTTGGCAATCATGTCAGAATATAGTGCACAGGACAGAAGAGAATACATTGCGGATATCCGGGAAATGATGAACCGGCAGGATGGCGCACTGGATGACGCAAAGGCAATGCGGCTGATCGAGGACTACGTGTTTTCGCAAAGCAAGGCAGGAAACTGCCCGCCCCGGGAGAACAGCCGGATGATCCGGCGCATTTTCCTGTCTCTGCGGCGGGAGATGGATATCCTGCAGCCCTATGTGGACGACCGGAGCATTTCGGAGATCATGGTCAACGGACGGGATCACCTCTTCGTGGAACGGGACGGCCGGATGGAGCGCCTCCCCTTTGCCTTCGACACCACGGAGGATCTGGAGGAGCTGATCCGCCGGATCGCCGCCCGGGTGCACCGGGAAATCAATGAACTGCATCCCATTGTGGATGCCCGTCTGAGCGATGGCTCCCGGGTCAACGCCGTTCTGCGCGGCATCGCCCTGAACGGTCCGATCCTCACAATCCGCAAATTCCCCGAGCAGGTACTTACCATGGAAGATTTGATCCGGGGGGATACCCTGCCACCGGATGCAGCGAAACTGCTGACCGGACTGGTCAGAGCGCGCTACAACTGCTTCATCTCCGGCGGAACTTCCAGTGGCAAGACCACCTTCCTCAATGTTCTGTCTCAGGCTATTCCGCCCGGGGAGCGCGTTGTGGTGATCGAAGACTCCGCGGAACTGATGATCCGGCAGATCGACAACCTCGTGCGTCTGGAATGCCGCAACGCTAACATTCAGGGCATGGGAGCCATCAATATGGCCATGCTGGTGCGCAACAGTCTTCGGATGCGTCCGGACCGGATCATCATCGGGGAAGTCCGCGGCGCGGAGGTCATGGACATGATCCAGGCCATGAACACGGGACATGCGGGAAGCATGAGTACGGGTCACGCCAACAGCATCGCCGGCATGCTGAAACGGCTGGAGGCCATGTTCCTGCAGGCGGCGGAAATTCCCATGGATGCCATCCGCAGCCAGATTGCCGAAGGCATCGACATCATTGTGCACATGAGTCGCTGCCGGGACGGCAGGCGGCGGGTCATCGAGATCGCCGAAGTGGACGCGCCCCGGGACGGCGTCATCCGCACCAATCGGCTGTATCACCGAAGCGAAGGGCTGACCGGGCACAGGATGGTTCACCGAGAGAAACTGGAGAGCTGGATATGACGGACAGAATCGATGACTATCGGAATTATGAATTGTCACGGAGACAGCTGTTCATCTTCTGTTCTGCCGGATACGGCGTGCTCTTCGGTGTGATCTGGCTGTTTTTTCACAGCCTCCTGCTCTCTCTACTGTCCGGCGCGCTCATCTGGCGCTTCCTGCCGGCCTGTTGCCGGCATCTGGCCAGGAGAAGACGGCGGGAACTGCTCCGTCAGTTCCGGAACCTGCTCTACTCTCTCTCCTCCTCCGTCGCCGCCGGAAGGCAGATGGAGGAAGCGATCCTGGAAGCGGAGGAAAGCCTGTCCTTTCTGTACGGAGAGGATACGCCCCTGATGACGGAACTGCGGCACATGGGCCGGAGCATCCGGGAAAACAATGAAAACGACCGCCGGCTGCTGACCGACTTCGCTCGACGCAGCGGATGCGAGGACATCAACAGCTTCGTGCAGGTCTACCTGACCTGCCGGAGCATGGGCGGCGACCTTGCCCGGATCATTGCCCACACTTCAGAGGTGATGGCCGAGCGGATGGAAATTGAGGAACAGATCGCCGTGCTGACAGCGCAGAAGAAGCTGGAAGGAAGAATCATCTCCCTCATGCCCCTGGCCATGCTGCTGATGCTTAACCTGCTGTCTCCCTCTTACATCGATGTCCTCTATACCACCCCGGCCGGCCACATCCTCATGGCGCTGTGTCTGGGCGGGATTGCCGCCGGCGTCGTCTGGATGGAGAAGCTAACCGATGTAGAAAACTGACCGGGGACTGTACCGGGAAGCGATCAAAACCGAGTGAGGACAATCAGATGAAACCGATCAGCCAATGGAAAAACCGAATTGACGGAATTCTCCGCCTCCCGACCCGCCTGCCACGTCGCCTTCCAGGCCTCCCGGGGCGCGGGGAAACCCATCCGGAAGAAGAGCCTTCCCCTGTCCTCCTGCAGGAGAAAGCCGTCCGTACTGTTCGGGTCATCCTGGTCTGCGGCGCCGTCGTACTGCTTCTGGATCTGTTCCTCTGCGCAAGCGCGGGGACGATCAGCATCCATCAGGAGAACGGTCATCTGTGGCTGGCCCGCCCCGGCGCGGATGAGCCAGCCGGGCACCTGTCTCTGAAAGCGCGGGTGCGGGGTACAGACGGCGTAGTGGAAAAGGACCTGGATCTGCGCCTGTCTCCCTGGCGGGACAAGGATGCCCCCGACCGGGACGACGACCTGCCGGAAGAAACCATTTCCGAAGAGGACAGAATCCTGACCGATCTGCGGGGCATCGTGTCCGACCTGGATCGGGACCGTTCCGCCCGGCAGGTTCTCCTGCCCCGGACAACCCCCGGCGGAGAACCCATACAATGGCTGACCCGCCGATCCGGTCATACGCTGATGATCCTGACGGTGACCGGGCTGTCCGCCATGCTGGTATACCGGCGCCGACAGATGCCTCTGCGGAAGATACGGGAAGCGCAAAGGCAATCCATTCTGCGCCGGCTTCCCGGATTCCTCAACCAGCTGGTTCTGCTGATGAATGCCGGACTCGGCATTCACCGCGCGGTGGAGCGGACTGTGGAGGAAGCCATGCGGTTCGATGCCGCGAGAACGGATTATTTCTACCGGAGGATGAACGACATCTGCGCCTCCATCCGGAACACCAACGGATCGCTTGCCGCGGAGCTGCGCGCCTTTGCCAGGATCAGCGGCGTACCCGAACTGATGCGCGTCAGCAGCATTCTGTATGACAACATCAACAGGGGGTCTGCGCTGAACGAGAAGCTGGAACTGGAAGCTGACGCTCTGTGGACAGCCCGAAAGCTGCACAGCGAAGAACAGGGCCGGCTGGCGGAAACGAAGATGACGCTGCCGCTGACGGTGTTTCTCTGCGTGCTGATCATCATCACCGTCGCTCCCGCCCTGCTCACGCTGTGACCGAAGCCCGGCGCAAACGTTTACCCCGGCTGCTGCGCGCGGGCGCGCCCGAAGCCGCGCTCCGTCATAAACCGTTACTGCCGCCAAAGGGAAAGGAGATCACTGATGAAAGGAAAACCATTGTTCAATGTCAGAAGCAAGGCGGGCATGGAGCTCGTCCAGGTGGCCATTCTGGTGGCCATCGCCATCGGCCTGGGGCTGATTTTCAAAACCCAGATCACCGATTTCATCAACAACACATTCGAGGGGCTGGGAAACTTCAACTGAGACGGCCGCGGGTTCGAAGCCGTATACGCGGCCTGCGGGACGCGAACCGGCTGACGGCCCTGAACAACCGACGGGGCGGCACCACCGTTGAGGCCGCCCTCGTCCTTCCCATGGTTATCCTGACCGTGATCACCTGCATCCTGATCTGCACATTTTTTTATACCCTGACTGCAGAACAGAGCCGGATGCACATGGCCCTGCGCCAGACCGCGGGCACCCTTACGGGACACACGGCGTACCCGGATGGAATGATTGAGTGGGAAGGAGAGATCGACAAAAGGAAAAGGGGGTTATTTCAAACGGTCAGGGGAAAGGAGCGTGTACCGATGAAAACCAGAGGCATTCTGGCCCACCGGGTCGAGCGGGACATGGAAAGCCTGTGGACCGCCTCCGACGGCGTCCTGTACGTCCGTTACTGCACGCTGATCCGGAAAGGAACGGATCAGCGATGAAGTCTTACGTTACCTCAAAAAAAGGGAGCAGCGCGGTGTTTCTCAGCATCGTGCTGTCCACCCTCATCGCCCTGTGCTTCGCCCTGATCATGGCGGCCAGGGAGCAGACCGTCACCAGCCGGGCCGACGCCCTGATCCATCTGGCGGGAGAATCTCTTCTGTCGG
>JAUNRL010000109.1 GCA_030535715.1 Bacillota bacterium | reverse complement strand
GGTCCGGGCCGTCCGCCCGGCAGTAAGAATAAGAAGAAAAGCAGTTCGGGTGCAGGCAGATCCGCCGATCCCGCGGCCAGGCGGGCCCGGGAGCTGGAGGCGCGCAGCGACGCCAAGGCCCAGATCAAAGATGAGATCATCGGCATCATCATCGTCGCCTTGGGTGTTTTCCTCGTCATCGCCCTGCAGACCGGTTACGCCGGCGCGGCGGGCACGGGAATTTCCCATGTACTGAAGGGAGTGTTCGGCTTCACGGCTTTCCTTCTGCCGTACTATTTTATCGTCTACGGCGTCATGCTCTTCATGCGCAAAACCATCCACATGAGCATTAAGGCGGTGCTTCTTCTGGTCATCATGTTCCTGATGATCGCTCTGATCAACGCCGGTCGGTTTCTGTCGATGGACGGCGCCGGCTTCCACGGTGTTGCGCAGAGTTTCAGGGAAGGTGTGACCCTCGACGGGGGCGGCCTCTTCGGCATGGCGGCAGGTTCTCTCCTGGTGAAGTGGATCGGCGTGCCGGGGCTGTACATTTTCGCTTTCCTGATCATCTTCATCTGCCTGCTCCTGCTGATCAATACGCCGGTGTCCCGGTTCTTCGGGAACATGCAGCGGGCGAAGCGGCGCAGGGAGCTGGAGGCGCAGGCCCGGATCGACGCCCAGGATGCCCGGGTAGAGGCAGCCCGTCAGATCCGCACCCAGCAGCTGGCCGAGTCCGGGGAGGACAGACCCCAGCGCGTGGTGCGTCTCATGACCGATGAGGAGCCCGGGGGAAAGGCAATCCCGTCCGGCAAGCCCACCCGGGGGAAGAGAGTCCGCAAGAAGAAGCCCCTGGCGGAGACCGATTATGTACCGGTGGAAGAAGAACCGAAGAAAGGCAGGGGGAAGGCGGCCAGAGGCGCCGAAGCGAAGCCCGGCAGGGATGAGCAGAAGACTCTGCCTGCCGTGGCCGGTTATGCGTCGCCGGATGACAAACTGTCCAACAGGGAGGCCGCCGGCAGCACCCTGAGTCAGGAGGACTTCAATGAGGAAGTGGTCAGCGAGAACTATCAGTTCCCTCCGGTGGATCTGCTCAGGCGGGGCAAACGCGCCGGAGGCAGCCGCAAAGATACGGAGCGGGAACTTCTGGCCAAGGCCCAGAAACTCGAGGAAACCCTGGCCAGTTTCGGCATTTCCGCCCATGTGACCAACGTATCCCAGGGACCGGCGGTCACCCGCTATGAGGTCCATCCGGACAGCGGTGTCAAGGTCAAGGGCATCAAGAACCTGGCCGATGACATCGCCCTGAATATGGAGGCGAAGAGCATCCGAATTGAGGCCCCGATTCCCGGCAAACCTGCCGTTGGCATCGAAATCGAAAACGAACGCATCAATATGGTCACCGCCCGGGAGATTGTGGAATCCAATGCCTTCCGCACTGCCCGGTCGAAGATCAGTTTCGTGGTAGGCAAGGATATCGCCGGCAAGGCCATCGTGGCCGACCTGAAGTCCATGCCGCACCTGCTCATCGCCGGTTCCACCGGCTCCGGCAAGAGCGTCTGCATCAACTCCATCATCACCAGCATTCTCTACAAAGCGCGGCCCGACGAGGTCAAGCTGGTTCTGGTGGATCCCAAGGTGGTGGAACTGTCCAACTATAACGGCATTCCCCATATGCTGATTCCGGTGGTCACCGAGCCGGCCAAGGCGGCGGCGGCCCTGAACTGGGCCGTGGCGGAGATGGACGAGCGGTACCGGCTCTTCGCCGAGATCTCCTGCCGCGATCTGGACAGCTATAACGAAAAGATCAAGATGAAGAAATACAGCGTCAGGGACGGGGAGCCCCGGCGGCCGCTGCCCCAGGTGGTCATCATCATCGATGAGCTGGCCGACCTGATGATGGCGGCGCCGTCCCAGGTGGAGGACTCCATCTGCCGGCTGGCCCAGAAGGCCCGCGCGGCCGGCATGCACCTGATTGTCGCCACCCAGCGGCCGTCGGTGGACGTCATCACCGGCGTCATCAAGGCGAATATACCCTCCAGGATTGCCTTTGCCGTATCTTCGCAGGTGGATTCAAGAACCATTCTGGATATGGTGGGCGCCGAGAAACTGGTGGGCAAGGGCGATATGCTCTTCAATCCACTGGGCAGCGGCAAGCCCATCCGGGTGCAGGGCGCCTTCATTTCCGACGGAGAGGTTAACGATGTGATCTCCTTCGTGAAAGCCCAGGTCAGCGAGACGGAATACGCCGAGGACGTGCTGGACAGGATTGAGCGGGCGAATACCCCCGACGCGGAAAAGGGCGAGCGGGACTTCGAGGACGATCTGCTGCCCGAAGCCATCGAACTGGTGATAGGGGCAGGCCAGGCCTCTGTTTCCATGCTCCAGCGCCGCTTCCGCATCGGCTACAACCGGGCGGCCCGGATCATCGACATGATGGAGGATCGCCAGATTATCGGCCCCTCCGAGGGAAGCAAACCGCGCAAAGTTCTGATTTCTGAGGAGGACCTGCAGGTGATGAAGGAAGGCGCCGCGGGGATCGATGAAGAGTAGTGCGGCGATCGATGAAGAACAGCACACGGTGAACGACGAGGAACAGCACGCGGCGCGGCGGCAAGCGCCGGAGCATCCTTTCGAATGGATGAAAAGCGAGATGACAGAACAAATTTTTCGTAAACTCCATATTGACACGCTGGGATGCCCGAAAAACGTCAACGATTCGGAGTGCGCGGCGGGAATCTGGGAGGCGGCGGGCCTTGCGGTGACCGCCGATCCTCTGGATGCGGACGTGTTTCTGGTCAATACCTGCGGATTCATCGGCGATGCCAAAAAAGACTCCATTGATCATATCTTCACCATGGCGGATCTGGCGGAGCGGATGGAGGCGGAAGGCCTTCCTCGGCCGCTTCTGGTGGTCAGCGGATGCCTGTCCCAGCGCTACGGGAAAGAACTGGCGGAAGAGATGCCTGAGGTGAATCTGTTTCTCGGCGTCAACGAGTATGAGGATCTGCCGCGGATTGTCGCCGACTATGAGAACAGCAGGACAGGCATGGATGCCGGTGCAGAGGACGTCTTCGGCGATGCCTGTGGAACGGATGCCTGCGGCGATCCGGCGGATGGCCTCGGTGCCGCCCGGCGTCTGTATACGGGCTGCGCGCCGGACGGCTTCAGCGAGTTTTCCGCACGGAAACTGGCGGATAATCCTTATACGGCGACTCTTCGGATCGCGGAGGGCTGCAATAACCGCTGCGCCTACTGCGTGATCCCGTCGATCCGCGGACCCTACCGCAGCCGGAAAATGGAGGACGTCCTGGCCGAGGCAGCCCGTCTGGCCCAGGCTGGCTGCCGGGAAGTGATCCTCATCGCCCAGGACGTGACCGAATACGGCCGGGATCTCTATGGCGAACTGCGTCTGCCCCGGCTTCTGCGGGAACTCTGCCGGGTGGAAGGCATCCGCTGGATCCGGCTGATGTACTGCTATGAGGACAAGATCAGCGACGAACTGATTCGGGTGATGGCCGAAGAAGAAAAGATCTGCCATTATATCGACATTCCTCTGCAGCACGTCTCCGACGAGGTGCTGCGGGCCATGGGCCGCCGATCCACTTCGGCCGGCATCCGGGAAACCATCGGCCGCCTGCGGAAAGCCATTCCCGACATCCATATCCGCACCACCTTCATCACCGGCTTCCCCGGTGAGACCGGAGAGAATATGGCGCAATTGACTGCCTTTGTGGAAGAGACCCGCCTGGAACGTCTGGGCGTTTTCGCCTATTCCCGGGAAGAGGGCACGCCGGCCGGCGAGCGTCCGGATCAGATCGACGAGGAAGTCCGCGCCGCCCGGGCTGAGGAAATCATGCGCCGTCAGGTGGAGATCTCCCGGGAAAAGAACCGGGAGAAGGTCGGCTCCGTGCTGGAGGTGCTGATTGACGGGATCGACGGGGAGGAGACGGCTGCTTCGGAAGCCGCATCTACCGGCGATGCGCCATTCGTTTATCTTGGCCGCACGCAGTACGATGCGCCGGAGATTGA
>JAUNRL010000108.1 GCA_030535715.1 Bacillota bacterium | reverse complement strand
CTGAGCTGGGGCAAGTCTGCAAAGGCAAAGAAATACGAAGTATACCGCTCCACGTCCAGAACGGGACAATACCAGAAGGTCAGGACGATCGGTTCCCGATCCTGCAGCAACGGCGGGCTGGTCACGGGCCAGACCTACTGGTACAAGGTGCGGGCACTTAACGGAAAGAAAAAGGGAAAATACAGTTCCCCGGTTTCCGCGGTTCCCCGGCTGAAGAAACCGGGATTTACGGTGACCTCCGACAGCAAAGGCCCGAAACTGACCGCCGGCAAGGTCGCCGGCGCGACCGGCTATATCTTCTACCGTGACGGAACGGCCATCGCCAGACAGTCATCAACGGCCTATGTGGATTCGGGAGTTTCCGCCAAGTCCACCCACAGGTATCAGGCAGCGGCCTACCGGACCCAAAGCGGGAAGACGTCCGTGTCTCCCCTGTCCCGATCCATATCGGCCTCCAGGACCGCTGTTACCGTTGATCTGGTCGACTGCAACACGGTAGACAGTCTGCCTGCCGGAGGATCCTTCGATCTGACGGGCAGGATCAATTCGACCATCCCCATCAAACGGGTGGAGATCGGCATCGTGGACAAGTCCACCAACAAATGGGTGGGCGGCGCCAGGTACGACAACAGCAACGTGAACTCCAGGGTGTTCGATATCGGTAACGCCAGGAATGCGATCAGTTTTGGCGCGCTCTACGGCGGTGTCTACAGTTACCGGATCTATGCCCATCTGGAGGACGGCAGCCTGGTGACCGTGCTGAACCACACCTTCTCGGTGGCTACGGGAACCGGCGCAGGTGCGATTGCCGCCACGGCGTCCCGTCTGGCCTGGCCCTTCGGAACATCATCCAGCGTCTACAAGTATCCCAGCGGCAGAGCGACCGATGCCTTCAATGCGGCGATTCAGCAGGTCTACGGATCCCGGTCGGGATGGGGCGCTCAGACGAAGGCCGGCGCGTCCTGCGACGTGTTCGTGGGAACCTGTATCCGGGCATCCGGATACGATACGGGATTCCCCAGAGGTCTGGACGGCGTGGAAAACTGGTGCAACAAGCATCCGGAGAAATGGAGAGCCACCGGCCTGACCAGTGAGAACGGCATGGTAGCCGGCGATGTGATCTATCAGATCTACAACGGCGGCGGCGGACATGTCCTGATCTATCTGGGCAAGGGCAAAGTCGCCAATGCGCACTACAACGGCAAGACCTACGGCATCATCCAGAGCTTCTCGAGTCAGGTCAGGTCTGCTTCGAAGTGCAAAAAGTACTACGTCTACCGGGCGGTGAAATAGCCTGATTGCAGACGGAATCAGGATAGAGTGATCACTGCCGCGCGGGCCCCCGGGTCCCGCGCGGTTTTTCCGTAGTATGCCGGCCTGCCGGTGAAAAAGAATCATCCTCCCCGGGCGGGGAATATGGTATACTGTCCCCATGGGTTATCTGGCGCTTTATCTGGCGATCACCGTTGCCGGATACATTATCGGGGTAAAACTGAAAAGAAAGGGCATCGCGCTGCCTTGGCTCGGTCATGTGCAGACGGCGGTGATTATGATCCTGGTGTTTTTTATGGGCAGCAGGATCGGTGCCAATGAGGAGATCATCCGGTCGCTGGACACCATCGGCCTGGTTGCCTTTGCCTACACGCTGATCATTTTCGCCGTCACGACGGCGATCTTTTCCCTGTGCCGGCGGCTGATGGGGTTTGACCGGTACGGCGTACGGCATGGGGACCGGGAGAAAAAGGTGGCGGCAATCGGCGGGAAGACCATACCGCAGGAAAAGGCGGAAGAAGAAACGGAGACAGCGACAGAGCCGGGCCGTGTCAACGGGCTGACCATCCTTATCGTGATCTGCATGGCCGTCGGTGTCGTAGGTGGATGGAAAACACTTCCAGGCACCTTCATCGTGCATACGGGCACGCTGCTGACGGTTTCCCTGTGCGTGCTGCTGGTGATCATCGGCGTCGACATCGGCACATCGGGATCCATCGGAGCCAACTTCCGCAGCGCGGGCTGGCGGGTGCTGGCCTTTCCCTTTATCTCCATGGGAGCCATGGCCATCGGTTCGGTGATCGCCGCCATGGTGTTTCCCCTCAGCGTGCAGGACGGTCTGTGCGTCGGATCGGGCTTCGCCTGGTATTCTCTGGCGCCGGTCATGCTGGCCGAGTATTCCACCCGGATCAGCGCGATTTCGTTCATGCACAACGTCTTCCGGGAGGTGTTGGGCATTATCCTGATTCCCGTGGTGGCCAGAAGGGTGGGTTATATCGAGTGCTACGGCCTGCCTGGCTCCACATCCATGGATGTGTGCCTGCCGGTGATCGAGCGCTCCACCAGCGCCGATGTGGCGGTGTACGCCTTTATCAACGGAGCGATTCTGTCGGCATCGGTTCCCGTGCTGGTCAGTATTTTCATGAGTATATGATGTATTACCGTAGAGAAACAACTGCAGGAAAGGAACAGTAATCATGAGTAACCTGAACGTTTTTACCGGAAGCAGCGGCTATGTCGTCACGCCGGAGCTGATGGACGCCGTCAACGTCTCCATCGCCCTGAAGAAACCTCTTCTGATCAAGGGAGAGCCGGGAACGGGCAAAACCATGCTGGCCCAGGCCATCGCGGACTCGCTGGACAAACCGCTGATCGTCTGGAGCATCAAGTCCACCACCAAGGCCCAGGACGGTCTCTATCTGTACGATACGGTGCAGCGGCTCTATGACAGCCAGTTCGGCGAGGGGGACGTGAGCAACATCGGGCAGTACATCCGCTTGGGCAGGCTGGGCGAGGCGGTTACTTCAGAGAATCAGGCGGTTCTGCTCATCGACGAGATCGACAAGGCGGATCTGGAGTTTCCCAACGATCTGCTCTGGGAACTGGATCGGATGGAGTTTTACATCAACGAGACGAAGGAAACCGTCACGACGAAGCACCGGCCCATCGTCATCATCACCTCCAACGCGGAGAAGGAGCTGCCCGATGCCTTTCTGCGGCGGTGCATCTTCCACTATATTGAATTCCCCGATGAGGAAAAGATGCGGGAGATCATCCGGGTACACTACGGAGATATCGACGGCAAGCTCGTGGACAACGCTCTGGAGGCCTTCTACGAGATCCGGAGGATGAGCGATCTGCAGAAGAAACCCAGCACTTCGGAACTGCTGGACTGGATTCAGGCCCTGATGGTCAGCGGCGTGTCCGTTGATGACCTCTCGGAAAAGATGCCCTTCGTCGGCGTGCTGCTGAAGAAGAACGAGGACATCGAGGTCATGCACGAAATCAAGGAGAAGGGTTACTCCCTCCGCCGGTGGTAAGCGAGGTCATCCCATGTTTCTGGAATTCTTTTATCTGCTTCGCGCTAAAGGACTGAACGTGACCATCAACGGGTGGATGACGCTGATGGAAGCTCTGGATCAGGGACTGGCAAAGGCAAGTCTGACCGGGTTTTACCGTCTCTGCCGCAGCGTTCTGATCAAGACGGAAGCGGATTTTGACAAATTCGATCAGGTCTTCATGGAGTACTTCGGCGCCATCGAAACGCCGGAGGATCTGCCGGAGGAGTTCTGGGACTGGCTGGCTCACGGAGAACAGGAGAGGGCGCTGGACGACCACGGCGATCAGGAACTCTTTGCCCGGGAACTGGAAGAACTGCTCCGCATGTTCGAGGAGCGGATTCAGGAACAGAAGGAGGAGCACCACGGCGGCAACTACTGGATCGGCACCGGCGGCACCTCGCCCATGGGCCGGGGAGGCTACAATCCCACGGGCATCCGGGTCGGCGGCAAAAGCCGGCACAGGACGGCGCTGCAGGTGGCTGGCGAGCGGAACTTCCGGGACTTCCGTGAAGATACGATCCTGGGAATCCGTCAGTTTCAGATGGCCTTCCGTAAACTGCGCCAGTATTCCACCCGGGTGGACGGTGTGGAGAAGGAACTGGATCTGGATAAGACCGTGGACGAAACCTGCGACAATGCGGGAATGCTGACTCTGGCCTACGAGCGGCCGAGAAAGAACACCGTCAAGGTGCTTCTGCTCATCGATTCGGAGGGTTCCAT
>JAUNRL010000107.1 GCA_030535715.1 Bacillota bacterium | reverse complement strand
AGCAGTGGAGCCGATTAGCCGATCAGACCGCCGATGCTCACGAACAGCGGAGCGAAGACGACGGATACGATGGTCATCAGCTTGATCAGAATGTTGATGGACGGGCCGGAGGTATCCTTGAACGGGTCGCCTACGGTGTCGCCCACGACGGTGGCCTTGTGAGTTTCGGAACCCTTGCCGCCGTAATGTCCTTCTTCCACATACTTCTTGGCGTTGTCCCATGCGCCGCCGGCATTGGCCATCATCAGAGCCATGAGAACGCCGGCTGCCAGCGCGCCGGCCAGCATACCGCCCAAGGCCTCAGGCCCCAGGACAATACCGATGAACAGGGGAGCGATGATTGCCATCAGACCGGGGATAATCATTTCCTTCAGAGCCGCCCGGGTGGAAATATCCACGCAGTGCGCATAGTCCGGCTTGACGGTTCCGGCCAGAATGCCTTCGTCGGAACGGAACTGTCTTCTGACTTCCTCGATCATCTGATTTGCCGCTCTTCCCACGGAATTCATGGTGAATGCGGAGAACATGAACGGCAGCATCGCGCCGATGAACAGGCCGATAATGACGATGGGGTTCAGCAGGCTGATTGCGGACAGGCCGGTCACGGCCGAGTAGGAAGCAAACAGAGCCAGAGCCGTCAGAGCCGCGGATCCGATGGCGAAGCCCTTGCCGATGGCCGCCGTGGTATTGCCAACCGCGTCCAGCTTGTCGGTGATTTCTCTGACCTCGTGAGGCAGTTCGGACATTTCTGCAATGCCGCCGGCGTTATCGGATACCGGGCCGTAGGCGTCGACCGCCACGGTCATGCCCGTGGTGGACAGCATGCCAACCGCCGCCAGGGCAATGCCGTACATGCCCATACCGTGTCCGACAGTCTCCGTCGCAAAATAAGCGGCGAAAATGCCAATCGCAATGCAGATGATGGGCCAGACGGTGGACATCATGCCAACGCCCAGTCCGCTGATGATGGTAGTCGCGGAACCGGTCTGGGACTGCTCCGCAATCTTCTTAACCGAACTGTAGTCTCCGGAAGTGTATATCTCGGTGATCTTACCGATGGCAACGCCAACGATCAGTCCGGCGATGATGGCTACGGCAAAGGACATACTTCCCAGCATCGCCTTGGACAGGATCAGAGACATGATCACAACCATTCCGGATGCGATATATGTGCCCCTATTCAGAGCGTTAGCCGGGTTGGAGCCCTCCTTGCCTCTGACCATCAGAATACCGATGATAGAGGACAGGATGCCGATTGCCGCCATGATCAGGGGGAAGAGCGCCACCGTCGCCTCATCAAACAGTCCGCCGGATGCGGTTGTCGCTACGGCAGCCAAAGTGATAGCGGAAATGATGGAACCGACATAGGACTCGTACAGGTCGGAACCCATGCCGGCAACGTCACCGACGTTGTCGCCCACGTTATCCGCGATAACCGCCGGGTTTCTCGGATCATCTTCCGGAATTCCGGCTTCAACCTTGCCGACCAGGTCAGCACCCACGTCAGCTGCTTTGGTGTAGATACCGCCGCCGACACGGCCAAAGAGAGCCATGGAAGAAGCACCAAATCCGAATCCGGTGACGCACTGAACAACCGTTGCCAGATCCAGACAGACCACGATCATGGACAGGCCGAACAGACCCAGGCCGGAAACCGCCAGACCCATAACCGCGCCGGAACGGAAGGCAATCTTCAGCGCCCTGTTCATCCCGGAGTCCTTTGCCGCCGCTGCGGTTCTGACATTGCCCCAGGTTGCCACATTCATACCGAAGAATCCGGCCAGAACAGACAGCACCGCGCCGCAAACATACAGGATCGCCGTAGTCACGCTCTGGAGACCGAAACCGATCAGAAGAGCCAGAATAACGATAACGATGGCCATGATCTTATATTCTCGCTTCAGGAACGCGAACGCACCTTCCCGGATGAATCCGGAGATCTCCTTCATTCTGTCCGTTCCCTGGGGTGCCTTCCTGATCCAGGTGGCCAGCGAGATCGCTACGATCAGACCGATGACTGCCGCGCAAACGGCAATCAGTGCTAATGCTTTCATTTTGATGTTACCTCCCTCACGTCATTAACGAGTTTAAGAGGCATCTTCCGATACCTCTTAAAAAGCGTCAAAACACGAATAATATTTAGAAAAAAATTTCTAACAATGTCAAATGCCGCCCTATTCAATTGCCACAAGCACAAGCGAAATCACGATGAACAGAACAGCCGTCACCGTGGAAATCTTGCTCAGGATCGCATCGTAACCGGAGCTTCTCTTCTTTCCGAAAAGCTGTTCCGCGCCTCCGCCGATGGATCCGGACAGTCCCGCGCTGTTGCTTGACTGCAGCAGAATGCTGATGGTCAGGATAATGCTGGCGATCAGCAGTACGATTTTCAGAGCCAGACTCATGGTAGTATATCCTCCTTGCGTTCTAACTTGATCAGTGTAACACAGGGCACAGGAGAAATCAACCACTTTCCCAGCTCTTCATCCGACAAATTGCAGGAAAAAGCGCCGCGCCGGGCAGCCGGCGCAGCGCTTCATATTTCCCGTGCTCCGCTCTGTGCTCCGCGGGAACAGCCAGCAGGGCTATTTGATGTTGTAAAACGCATTCAGACCGGCGTACTGTCCGGATTCCTCCAGCTGCTCCTCAATGCGCAGCAGCTGATTGTATTTGGCGATCCGGTCCGTTCTGGACGCGGAGCCGGTTTTGATCTGGCCGGCGTTGAGACCGACGACGATGTCCGCAATCGTCGTGTCTTCCGTTTCCCCGCTCCGGTGGGAAACGACGGCCGTGTATCCGGCGCGCTTGGCCATCTCAATGGCATCGAAAGTCTCGGTCAGCGTGCCGATCTGGTTGACCTTGATCAGGATCGCGTTGCCCGCGCCTTCCTCGATTCCTCTGGCCAGGCGCTTCGTGTTGGTAACAAACAGGTCGTCGCCGACCAGCTGGATCCGGTCGCCCAACTCGCGGGTCATCAGTTTCCAACCTTCCCAGTCGTCCTCGGCCAGACCGTCTTCAATGGAGATAATGGGATACTTGTCACAGAGCATCTTATAGTACTCAACCATCTCCTCCGCCGTCCGGTTAACGCCTTCGCCGGTCAGCCTGTAGATGTTCTCCTCCACGTCAAAGAATTCGCTGGCCGCCACGTCCAGAGCGATGCGGATATCCTTTCCCGGCTCGTATCCGGCTTCCTTCACCGCTTCAATAATGACCTGAATGGCTTCCTCATTGGTGCTCAGGTTGGGCGCATAGCCGCCCTCATCGCCGACCGCGGTGTTCAGGCCTCTTCCCTTCAGAATCTTCTTCAGATTGTGGAACGTCTCCGCACCCATACGCAGCGCTTCCCGGAAGGTCGGCGCGCCAACGGGCATGATCATGAATTCCTGAATGTCCACGGTGTTGTCCGCATGGGCTCCGCCGTTGAGGATATTCATCATCGGCGTGGGCAGGGTCTTTCCGTTGACTCCACCCAGATACTGGAACAGAGGCAGTCCGCAGGACTCCGCCGATGCTCTCGCGACCGCCATGGACACGCTGAGAATCGCGTTGGCGCCCAGCTTGCCTTTGTTCTCCGTTCCATCCAGTTCAATCAGCAGACGATCCAGACCCGGCTGATCCGCCGCATCCCATCCCAGGACTTCGTCGGCAATGATCTCGTTGATGTTTTTCACCGCCTGAAGGGTACCCTTGCCCAAGTATCTGGACTTGTCGCCGTCCCGCAGTTCCACGGCCTCGTGAACGCCTGTGGATGCTCCGGAAGGAACAATCGCTCTTCCCATGCTGCCGTCATCCAGCAGAACCTCAACCTCCACGGTAGGGTTGCCGCGGGAATCCAGAACCTCTCTTGCCACAACGTCTTCAATATAGGACATAATCTTTTCCTCCTTTTAATGTATTGATCAGAAATCAATGATCGCCATCAGATCCGCCGCCTTCAGGGAAGCGCCGCCGACCAGAGCTCCGTCGATTTCCTCCATGTTCATGATCTCACTGGCGTTGGCCGGCTTCACGCTGCCGCCGTACTGGAGGATCACCTCATCCGCCGTCTCCTCATC
>JAUNRL010000106.1:2008-4101 GCA_030535715.1 Bacillota bacterium | reverse complement strand
CTGAAGCCGGGCTACGAGGCGCCGGTCTGCACGGTTACCTCTCTGGGGCACACGGTCCAGATGCCATCCCGTAATCGGACGGTGCTGGTGGGCCTGGTCCGGGAGACAGGGAACCCCCTGGCAACCCGTTTCGAGCTGCGCTCCCCCAATCCCAAAAGCAACACCTATCTGGTGCTGGCAGCTTCCTATATGGCCATGCTGGACGGCATCAAGGCGGCGCTGGAAGCGGGAAAGACTTCCCGTCAGCTGGAAAAATCCATATCCAAGGAATACGGTGAAGATGATTTTTATTTGGACACCAACCGGATATATCGCAGCGAGCGGGATGTGTTCGATGAATATACGGAGGATGAGCGGGATCAGTTTTTTGGCAGCGCGCCCAAGACAGTCTGGGAAAATATCCGGGCCTTCGACCTTTACCCGGAGAAGCTGGACATCTTCAGGCGGGATGACGTTATGACGGAATCGACGCTGGCTTCTTACCGGGAGGCGGTCATCTCCCAGTGGGAGACGGAACTGCGGGGAAGAATCATTCCGGAAACCATGGACGTGCTCAGGGACTGCGGCAAAGCGCACAGCGATGAGGACTGCGTGGATTTCGACCGGCAGTGCTGGGAGCGGATCTCCCGCCTGCGGGATTATCTGGGCAGAAATACGGTGGATGAAACCTGCCTGCTGACCCGGATCATCCAAGCCCTGGAAGAAAAGGATTACGAAACGGCGTCCGCCCTGCAGGCGGAAATGCAGATAGAAGTGGAGAAGCTGATCAACATGTACCTGGGGTACAAGAAGAATCTGTTTTAGCCACCGCGGGCGGTCGTTCGCCGGCGGCATAAATCATATGAAGGCTAAGTCGTAGGAAGTTTGGCAGCGCAGAGCTGCACGGAGGCGCAGGATGTTAGATATCAAGAGAATCAGAGAAGATTTTGACGGAGTGAAGAAAGCGGTTGAGCTGAGGGGAAAAGGTGACTTCGGCCTGGAGGAAGTCCGGATGCTGGACAAAAGGCGCCGGGAAATTCTGGCCGAGGTTGAGCAGATGAAGAATCACCAGAAGACTACATCCAAGCAGATCCCGGTGCTGAAAAAGGCGGGAGAGGACATCACCGAACTGATGGCGGAGCTGAAGAAGCTCAGCGATGACATCAAGGTGTTGGACAGCCAGGTGAGCGAAACGGAAGCGGCGCTGCGGGAAGCGCTGCTGAATGTGCCCAACACTCCCTACAAGGATGTGCAGGAAGGTGTCGACGACAGCGACAATGTGGAACTGCACCGCTGGGGAACCCCCAGAGAGTTTGCCTTTGCGGAAAAAGCCCACTGGGATGTGGGTGAAGAACTGGACATTCTCGATTTCGAGCGCGCCGCGAAGATCGCCGGCGCCCGGTTTACCGTCTACAAGGGAGCCGGTGCCCGTCTGGAGCGGGCGGTCATCAACTTCATGCTGGATCTGCATACGGAGGAGCAGGGATACACGGAGATCCTTCCACCCTTCATGGTCAACCGCATGGCGATGACGGGAACCGGTCAGCTGCCCAAGTTTGAGGAAGATATGTTCTACATTCCTCAGAAGGACTTTTTCCTGATTCCCACGGCGGAGGTTCCGGTGACCAATCTGCTGGACAATGAGATTCTTTCGGCGGATGATCTGCCGATCTACTACACGGCCTACACGCCCTGTTTCCGCGCCGAGGCGGGATCCGCTGGACGGGATACCCGTGGTCTGATCCGTCAGCACCAGTTCAACAAGGTGGAGATGGTCAAGTTCGTCAGGCCAGAAACATCCTATGATGAGCTGGAATCCCTGACGGCCAACGCCGAGGAAATCCTGCAGAAACTGGAGATCCCCCATCGGGTGGTCCGCCTGTCTTCCGGCGATCTGGGCTTCTCCTCCGCCATGACCTATGACGTGGAGGTGTGGATGCCCAGCTACGGCCGGTACGTGGAGATTTCCTCCTGCAGCAACTTCGAGAGTTTCCAGGCCCGGCGAGCCAATATCCGGTTCCGTCCGGAGAAAAAAGGCAAGCCTGAATTTGTGCACACGCTGAACGGATCCGGCCTGGCCGTGGGTAGAACCGTAGCTGCCATTCTGGAGAACT
>JAUNRL010000106.1:0-1998 GCA_030535715.1 Bacillota bacterium | reverse complement strand
ACTACCAGCAGGAAGATGGCTCCGTTGTGATTCCGGAGGTTCTCCGTCCCTACATGGGTGGACTGGAAAGAATCGTGAAATAATGGTAAAAAAACACAGGAAAAAAGAACCGGTTTTTTCCGGAAACGGTTTAGTGTATAATATTCCCGCAGGGAAAATACGAAAAAAATACAGAAACAGCGTGAACATATGATCGTAATCAGAAACCATAAGCACATTTTTGCTGCACTCTGCGTAGCGCTGGCAGTCGTTATCGGCGCAGCATCGGTTCTGTTCTACATCAGTCAGATCGAGAGCGTCTATGCGGTCAAGGCCGGCAATAAGGAACTCTTCAAAGTCAGAGATAAAGAAACGGCGGAAAAAGTCATTGAGGACGTCATGGACGAATACACCCCTCAGGGGGCGCAGGTCAGTGAGATTGTCCTGGATCAGAAGATCAGCACCGGTGTCACCGGGGTGAAAAAGGATAACGTCGATCAGGAGGTTATGACCGAAGAGGAGGCTGTTGACTACGTTCTCGAGCAGAACAGCACCGACGAGCCGCTTTTCTGCGTTACCATCAAGGCAGATGTATCCGACGTCAACGATGTGGAAGCGGAGACGAAGGTGGAAGCGGACAACGAGATGTTCGAGAACAACCGGAAGGTCGTTCAGCAGGGAGAGAACGGCAGCAAGGTGGACACCAACCGGGTGATCAGCGTCAATGGCGCGGTGCTCAACGAGAAGAATGTCAACTCCACCGTCATCAACGACGCGACGGACAAGGTGATCCATGAGGGCACCAGGGCTCGTCCTCATGATACGGTATGGGCCAACTACAGCGGTTCGACTATAGGTGTCGGCGACGGGAACCGGGTGGCTGGCTTCGCGCTGAACTTTGTGGGCAATCCCTACCGCTACGGCGGCACGAGCCTGACTAACGGGGCGGACTGCTCCGGGTTTATCTATGCGGTATACCGCCATTTCGGCTACAATGCCGTGCCGCGCGTCGGCGCCCAGAAGATTGGCAGGGGCGTTGCGCTGGCGGAAGCCGAGCCGGGTGATGTGGTCTTTTACGGCCATCATTATGCCATGTATATCGGCGGTGGCAAGATCGTTCACGCCTACAATTCCCGCCGGGGCATCTGCGTGACCAGCGTTCATGCGCCCGGACGAATCCTGACCATCCGCCGGCTGGTGGAGCCCAGAACGGAATAGGCGGTCAGGGAGAAGCAGAAAACAGCACAGAACAAAAAACCGTTGTTCCGGAACAATTCCGGCAGCGGTTTTTTCGTGTTGCGTCGCTTCCGCGGTTCCCCTGTCCGGAGCAGAAGCTATTCGTTCCAGAACAGGGAAAGCAGCGTCCCGTGCAGCTCCTGCAGATTCCGCTTCTGTGCCTCGGAAGAAAAGAGCTCGCCGCGGTCGGCAAGTTCTTCCGGGGATAGTTCCGGAGCGCCGCCGGTGGAATATGCGCTGGGGAAGGTTTTGTTCACAATAGTCTTGCAGCCTCAAAGTATTGAAAAATGCCCTGTTTATGCACTTCCTTAAATCTTGACCCCAATTTGACCCCACTCTCTAAACAATAGCATCAAGAGTATGTATCAGATTGACTTTCTCTGCGATAGAGGTTCCTACATAATAATCATAAGTAGTAGAAACTCTGCTATGTCCGAGCAGTTCCGATGCTTCTTTTATCTGTCCTTCTGCTTCAGCCTTTTTAACCATTAAGGTGCCGAATGTATGTCTCGTTGAGTGAAGCCCTTTGTGTTCAAGACCTGCTTTTTTCAATATGCGGTCATACGCCCTTTGAAGTAATGTATGAGATAGTATATTGCCGTTCTCTGTAGTGATAAGATATCCGCTGTGTTCATCATATGTTGTATCAATAAGATTTCGCACGGCTTCTACTGCTCTAGTGGATAGCGGAATCGTTCTGATGGCATTCTTTGTCTTTGGCATTTGAATCATATTAACTCTTTTGCCTGTCTTTTCATCAATAGCCCTCGAGATAGTCCTGTT
>JAUNRL010000105.1 GCA_030535715.1 Bacillota bacterium | reverse complement strand
GCTGCAGAAGGCCAGCTTTATCACTTTCAGCTATGACAATCTGGTGAAGACCAGATGGCTTTTGCAGACGGCGGAGTATGGCATGTCCCGGCCCAGCCTCACTTATCTTATCAGCACCACTGATTCGAAAAGTATCGCCCTTGCCAAGGCGCAGCGGGCCCGCGACAGCGGCTTCGCCGGTGTGAGTATCAACTGGGGTCATGTATGGAATGAGTTCGATCAGTACTGCCGCAGAAATGGGCTGAAGATGGATCTCTGGACGTTCAAGAACACTGCCGACGGATTGTATAACCTGCATCAGATCATGAAGCACAGGGGATACCAGGTGGATCGATATACCGTGGACTTCAAGCCGTGGTAGGATACAAATCAGCACGATCAATGTGCAGGCCTGGAAGTTGAAGAAGAAATCCGCCAGGGGCTCCCTGAAGGGCTTTACCGTCAGGAACATCGAGGTGCAGGCCGGCAAGAAGTATGTCAAGTTGAGTATGCGGAAAAGGCGGTGATGCGCTAAATCCGCATAATGTAAACAAATCCGTGCTTGCAATGGCGCGGATTTTGTTGTATCATAAACAAGTATGAGCCGCACGGGCAGGGTCAGGCAAAGGATCCGCGAGGGATTCTACCCTGTACGGCGAGACTGGATAGAGGAGGAAACATTCATGTACGCAGTAATTGAGACAGGCGGAAAGCAGTACAGAGTCCAGAACGGAGATCAGATCTCGGTGGAGAAGCTGAACGTGGAAGACGGCGGCAAGGTCGTGTTCAATAAGGTTCTGGTCTGCGGAGACGGTGCGGATCTGAAGGTCGGCGCTCCGTATCTGGAAGGCATTACCGTCGAGGGCGAAGTGGTCGAGTCCGGTAAAGGCAAGAAGGTCGTGATCTTCAAGTACAAGGCCAAGAAGGACTACCGCAAGAAGCAGGGCCACAGACAGCCCTATACGCTGGTGGAGATCACCGCGGTGGCCGGAGAGAAGGCGCCCGCGAAGGAAGCGCCTGCTGAGGAAGCCGAAGAAAAGGCTGAAGAAGAGTAATCACGAGTAAGGAGGTGTCTGGACATGGCAAGTAAAAAAGGTGTAGGTAGCTCGAAGAACGGTCGTGATTCTGAGTCGAAACGGTTAGGCGTCAAGACAGGCGACGGCCAGTTCGTCAGCGCAGGAAGCATTCTCGTCCGGCAGAGAGGAACCAAGTTCCACGCCGGCAACAACGTAGGGAGAGGCGGAGACGATTCCCTGTTCGCGAAGGTCGACGGAACGGTTAAGTTCGAGCGGTTCGACAAGAAGAGAAAACAGGTCAGCGTCTATCCTAAGGAAGCGTAAGCGAGTGCAGACCCCTGTCCGAGCGGCAGGGGTTTTCTTTTCATGAGGTGAGACAATGTTTGTGGATCGTGCGAAGATCCTGATCCGGTCGGGCAAAGGCGGCAACGGCTGCGTGTCTTTTCGGCGGGAGCCTTTCGTTCCGGAGGGCGGCCCTGACGGCGGCAACGGCGGCAAGGGCGGCGATGTGGTGTTCGAGGCGGACGAGAATCTGCGGACGCTGATGGACTTCCGGTACCGGAGGAAATACGAGGCGGAAAACGGCGCCGACGGCATGCGCAAAAAGCGCTTCGGCAAGAACGGCGAGGATCGGATCATCAGGGTTCCCGTGGGAACCGTGGTCATTGACGAGGAGACGGGCAAGGTCATGGGCGACATGGTGCGCCATGGCCAGTCTTTTGTTGCGGCCAGGGGCGGCAAGGGAGGTAAAGGCAATACCTGCTTCACCACCTCCACCCGGCAGGCTCCCAATTTCGCCGAGGCCGGCGGCTTCGCGAAAGAGCGGACGGTCATTCTGGAGATGAAGCTGATCGCCGATGTAGGGCTGGTCGGCTTCCCCAATGTGGGCAAGTCGTCCTTCCTGGCGGCGGCCACCAGCGCCCGGCCAAAGATCGCCGGTTATCATTTCACCACCATCGAGCCGAATCTGGGGGTGGTGCAGATGTTCGATACCAGCTTCGTGCTGGCGGATATCGCCGGGATCATCGAAGGCGCCCATGAGGGAGCCGGGCTTGGCCACGATTTTCTGAAGCATATCGAGCGGACCCGGGTGCTGATCCATGTGGTGGACGTCTCGGGCAGTGAGGGCCGGGACCCCATCGAGGATTTCGAGAAGATCAACGAGGAACTGAGCCGGTACAGTGAGAAGCTGACCCGCAAGCCCCAGATCGTGGCGGCCAACAAGGTGGACATTCTGGGCGTGGGTCCGGATCCGGAGGATCTGGAGATCTGCGACGAGTATATCCGGTTTAAGGAATATGTGGAGGCGAAGGGCTATCCGGTCTTCCCGCTGTCAGCGCTGGCCGGACAGGGGGTAAAGGCAATCCTGGAGACGGCCTTAGCCAGACTGCAGGAGGTGCTGGAGCAGCCGTCGGAGGAGGATGACGCGGAATACTTCGACTTCGAGCTGGACGATATGGATCACGATTACCGGACGGTTTATGCGGAATTCGACGGGAAGGATTATGTCCTGTCGGGGAAGCAGCTGCTGAAGATTTTCAACTCCACCAATTTCCATGACAGCGGATCCCTCCGGTATCTGTATAAGTACATCGAAAACAGCGGCGCCCTGGAGCAGCTGAAGGAGATGGGCATGGACAACGGGGACACGGTTCGTATTGAGGATTATGAGTTCGAGTACTATGACGAAGACTACGATTTCTGAGGCGGCGTGTCTGCGGGTGCTGGCGGAGTACAGGACGCCGCCCCATGTGGTCAGGCACTGCCGGGCGGTGGCTTCGGTGGCCTGCGCGATGGCGGAGGCGCTGAATGCCCATGGCGCGCATCTGGACGTGGATTTGATCCGGGCGGCGGGACTGCTGCATGACATGGCCCGGGTGCATGAGGAGCACGGGAACGTGGCGGCCGATTACTGCGCGGCACGCGGCTGGGTACGGGAAGCGGAGATCATCCGGGCGCACATGTTTTACGACGTGTTCCATGATGCGGATCATCTGGATGAGACCGATCTGATCTGCCTGGCGGACCGGCTGGTGCTGGAGGATCGCTACGCGGGGATCGACCGCCGGATGGCGTACATCATCGAGAAGGCCCGGCGGAACGGGCATCCGGAATACGTGCCCCATATCGAGCGGCGCAGAGAGGAAACAAGGGCCCTGCTTGGAGAGATTGAGGCGAAGATCGGATTGCCTTTGGATGAGTTGATGGAGACGCGGCAGGACGGATGAGCCGGGACGACGCCGGATGCGGCGGAGAGCCGCGGAATGGAAGAAAACGCAGAACATGAGAATCGACAGAGAACTGGAACAGATGCTGCGCCGGGTGGAAAAGCCGGCCAGATATATCGGCGGGGAGACCAACATCGTCCGCAAGGAGCCGGCGGAGGGCCGGGTGCGGATGGGTTTCGCGTTCCCGGATACCTACGAAATCGGCATGTCCTATCTGGGGCTGCAGATTCTGTATCATATTCTGAATAAAAACGAGGACATCTTCTGCGAGCGGGTTTTCGCGCCGGCCATGGACATGGAGGAACTGATGCGGAAGGAAGGGCGCAGGCTCTTCACGCTGGAGACTTTCACGCCCGTGGATGAGCTGGATCTCCTGGGGTTTACGCTGCAGTATGAGATGTCCTATTCCAATGTCCTGAATATGCTGGATCTTGGCGGGATTCCGCTGCGCGCGGCGGAGCGGATGGCGGAGGATCCGGAGGGGACGCGCTGGCCGGTGGTGATCGCCGGCGGACCCTGCGCCTTCAGCCCGGAGCCCCTGGCGCCTTTCATCGACGCGTTTCTGATTGGGGACGGAGAGGAACTGCTGGAGCAGGTGTGTCTGGCATACCGGGACGCGCGGGCGCAGTGGCGCACGGAGGACGGCGCAGCGGCGGAGGACCATGCCGCGGGCGGACATGCGGCAGACGGGATCCTTTCGGAGGGCGGGTTCCGCGGGGCCTTCCTGCGGCGGATTGCGGCCCTGGACGGGGTCTATGTGCCTTCCTTTTATGAGCCGGTGTACGGCGGAGACGGCCGGCTGCGGGAGATGCGGCGGCTGCAGGAGGCGGCGCCGGAGCGGATCCGCCGGGCCATGGTGCCCGACATCGAGAAGGCGGACTTCCCGGTGGACAACCTGGTGTCGCTGATCGAGACGATCCACGACCGGTCCGTGGTGGAGACCTTCCGGGGATGCACCCGGGGCTGCCGG
>JAUNRL010000104.1:2641-4244 GCA_030535715.1 Bacillota bacterium | reverse complement strand
CGGTAGGGGGCGGAATCAATACAGTAGAGGATTTTGACCGGGTGCTCAACTGCGGCGCGGACAAGGTAAGCGTCAATTCCGGCGCCATCCGAAATCCCGGTCTCATTGACGAGGCGGCGCGGCTCTACGGAGATCAGTGCGTGGTGATCTCCGCGGATATCGCCCGGGTGGACGGACAGTTTCAGGTTTTTTCTATGGGCGGAAGGCAGAACACGGGCAGGGAGGCCATCGCCTGGATCAAAGAGTGCGTGGAGCGGGGCGCGGGAGAGGTCGTGGTCAACTCCATCGACACGGACGGAGTGAAAAAAGGCTTTGATATCGAGATGCTGCGGGCCGTGTGCGATGCCGTCAATGTGCCGGTCATCGCTTCCGGCGGCGCCGGCTGCCTGCAGGATTTTCTGGATCTCTTCGATCAGGTCCCGGATATCGACGCCGGTCTGGCGGCTTCCGTATTCCATTTCGGTGAGGTCAGTATCGGGGAACTGAAGCGAAAGATGATTGCGCACGGTATTCCCGCCCGGCCGGGGAAGGAAGCGGAATAAATGCGGCGGCTCGCAGCGGTCGGCTGCGGCAGCGCGGGCGGCGATCTGGAGGAACGACATGATCAACATCGATGAACTGAAATTTGACGAGAAGGGGCTGATCCCCGCCATCGTGACGGACGCCGTCACGAAGCGGGTGCTGACCCTTGCCTATATGAACCGGGAGAGCCTGGAGATTTCCATGGAGAAGGAACTGACCTGCTTCTGGAGCCGGTCCCGGCAGGAACTCTGGCTCAAAGGCGATACCAGCGGGAACTATCAACACATCGTTTCCATTACCGCGGACTGCGACCGGGATGCGCTGGTGGTCATGGTGGAACCCGACGGACCCGCCTGTCATCTGGGCACGGATTCCTGCTTCGAATATCCCCTCTACCAGAGTGAGAAGCGGCATGAATTTTCTCTGCAGGGGCTGATGGATCTGATCGAAGATCGGAAGGAACATCCGAAGGAGGGCTCCTACACCAACTATCTTTTTGACAAGGGCATGGACAAGATCCTCAAGAAGGTAGGGGAGGAATCTACCGAGGTGATCATCGCCGCCAAGGATGAGGACAGGGCGGAGACCATCTATGAAGTGGCGGATCTGGCCTATCACATTCTGGTGATGATGATTGAGGCGGGGATCTCGCTGGAGGATATTCACCGGGAACTGACATCCCGTCATGTCATTGACCATAAGGTCAAGCAGGAGAAGATGACCGCGCAGACGGCGGAGTGAGCAGAGCCGGCCGGCGCGGCGGGAGAAAACGATGATTCAATGTGACTACCATATGCATACGACCCGGTGTGACGGCAGCGCCTCCGCCGAAGAGATGGTACGGGCGGCTGTCGCCCGCGGGATGACCGGGATCGGCATTTCCGGACACAGTCACACGCCCTTTGACGAAAGCTACTGCATGAACACCGCCGGAACCGAGGAATACCGGCAGGAACTGCTCGTCCTGCGGGAGAAGTACCGGGGGCGGATTACCCTCCGCATTGGGCTGGAGATGGACAATTATTCCGACGCCGATCCGGAGGGGTTCGATTATCTGATCGGATCGGTGCATTATGTGCAG
>JAUNRL010000104.1:0-2631 GCA_030535715.1 Bacillota bacterium | reverse complement strand
CATTGCCGGCTCCTGTTCGGCGCGGCCCGATCCCGCGGGCGTGTTCCGGGCCGATGATTTTTCCTGCGTGTATATTCCCGTGGACGAAAGCCCCGAACTGCAGAAGGCGGCGGTGGAGCGGTACTTCGGCGGAGACTGGGCGGCCTTTGCGGAGACGTATTTCGAGACTGTCGGCGGCGTGGCAGAGAAGACCGGCTGCGATATCATCGGCCACTTCGACCTGATCACCAAATTCAACGAAAGCGGCGCTCTCTTTGACGAGAATGATCCCCGCTACACGGCGGCCTGGAAGAAGGCGGTCGATCGGGCGCTTAAGTCGGGGGCGCTGTTTGAAATCAACACCGGCGCCATGGCGAAAGGGTACCGGAGCACACCGTACCCTGCAGCGCCCATCCGGGAGTATATCCGCGGAAAGGGCGGCCGGTTCATCCTCTCCAGCGACAGTCACCGGACAGACAGCCTGTGTTTCGCCTTCGACCGGTTCGAGGATGAAGCGGACGTTGAGCGCCTGCCGGAGAGGATACGCCTATGAAACTCACCATCGACCGGCAGTCCACGACCCCCATCTATACGCAGATCTGCGACCAGCTGCGCCGGCTCATCCTGTCCGGTGAGTTGAGCGACGGGTATCTTCTGCCGTCGGAACGGAAGCTGGCGGCGGAACTTGGCGTGCACCGGAACACCGTTACCCGTTCCTATATGGAACTGAAGAGTGAAGGCCTGATCGACGCCCGGCAGGGCATGGGTTACCGGGTGCACTGCCGCAGCATCTTCGCCGGGATGGAGTGCCAGGGCATGGCGAAGAAACCGGTGCACTGGGAAGCGCTGATTGAGGATCGTTATGAGGATATCCGAAGCGCTTTTGATGAGCTGTACAGTATGTCCTATGAAGAGGGCATGATTCCCTTTGGCGGCGGCGTGGCTGCCAGGGAGCCCTATCCGGCGGAAGAGATTGCGGAGTACTTCGAAAAGGCACTGAAAGGACAGACGTATTTTTATTCGCCGTATCAGGGAGATGCGGAGCTTCGCCGTGAAATCACAAGGCTCCTGGAAACCCGGGGAATCCGGGTGCGGGATGCGAACATCCAGATCTTTTCGGAAGCGAACCAGACCATGGACTTTGTCAATAGTCTCCTGTTGTCCCCGGGGGATAAGGTGATCACGCCGGCCATGGTGTCTGCGGACGTATATCGTTCCATCCAGCTTTCCGGTGCCCATCTGATCACCGTGCCCATGGATGCGCAGGGGATGATCTGCGACCGTCTGGATGCTCTGGTTGAACGTCACCACCCGAAGTATATCTATGTGGATTCCAGCTTCAACAATCCCACCGGTGCGGTGCTTTCCATTGAGCGGCGTCAGAAACTCCTGGAGCTGTCTTATCGGTACCGGGTACCGATCATCGAAGAGGATGAGAGCTCCGATCTCTATTATGATGCGCCCGCGCCGCCCTCCATCCGATCCATGGATACGGGCAGCAATGTCATTTATCTGTATTCTTTTTCCCTGACCTTCCGTCCGGGGCTGGGCATATCCTTCGTGGCTGCGGACCGCAGCATCACCGGCCGCCTTGCCAATATGGTTTCCGTGCGGCTTGCCGCTCTGGATTGGGCGCCTCAGATGATCATGCTGGAGTATCTGCGCAGCGGCCAGTATCTGCTGCGGCTGAAAGACTACCGCAGTGTTTGCCGTCAGAAGCGGGATCGCATGGATCAGCATCTGCGAAGGCTGGCCAGCCGGTTCGGACTGTCCTACGAAAAACCGGCAGGCGGCGTCTACTTCTGGATCCGCCTGCCCTCCGGCATGGAAGCGGGAAAGCTGCTGGCGCAGGCACAAAACCTGGGTGTCACATTTATTCCGGGAGATCTGTTCGATCCGACGCACAAGACCGGTGGCGATCACATCCGTCTCAATTATTCTTATCCCAGCCTGCAGCAGATTGACACCGGCATGAATCTGCTGGAATATGCCATGGAGATCCTTCAGCCATAGTCCCTGCCGTTCTGCGGCCGGGAGGCGGTTTTGCTGTTTTCTCAGCGGCCGGGCACTCGGCGCACAGTCAGAGTAACGATAGAATCAATTCGGTAAACGGCCATCATGCAGCGGCTTTTATTGGCACATGACAAAACAGAGGAACTGGCACTTTTTGCGTGGGGCTTAATATAGTATAGTTGAACTGACAAGAAAAGCGAAGTATGCGGCAGGTTTGATGAACCGGAGCCGGACGAGGGAAAAAAACAAAGAGCACGCTGATGCCGGAAAAGGCAAGGAAAGGAGAAAAGGACATGGCGGTTAATCTGAAAGGAAGAAGTTTTCTCACACTGATGGATTTCACACCGGAGGAAATCCGGTACATGCTGGATCTGGCTCACGATCTGAAGGCCAAGAAGAGAGCCGGCATTCACAATGAAGTGCTGAAGGGCAAGAACGTCTGCCTGCTTTTTGAGAAGACCTCCACGAGAACGAGATGCGCATTTGAAGTCGGCGCGCTGGATGAAGGCGCTCATGTGACGTTCCTGGACAGCAAGAGCTCCCAGATGGGCAAGAAGGAATCTCTGGAGGATACGGCGAAGGTGCTGGGCAGATTCTATGACGGCATCGAATACAGAGGATATGATCAGAAGGTCGTGG
>JAUNRL010000103.1 GCA_030535715.1 Bacillota bacterium | reverse complement strand
TCCACGTAACCGTTCCCGGTCAGGGCAGGCTGACGGCCCGGGTTTACGGAATAAAGCTGAAGACGGTATTCAGCGAGTTCGGCCCTGCGCCGGAGTGCATCCGGCAGGTCACCGTTCGGGGAAAGCGGCCCGCTCAGGCGGACGCTCAGTCGTCCATCAGTGAGGAGCCGAACGACGGTGAAGGGGAGGAAGAAAACGATCTCCTGATGGAGGATGCGGTGGTTATCCTGAACGGATCGGAACTGAACAGTGCCATGATTGCGCTGATCGAGGATCCTGTCATCGATGACAATACGCTGATGAGTCAGGGCAACTACATGCGCCTGGCCATCGACAACCGGCCGGAGAGCGACTGGCTGTATGCGCCGGAACGGATATCCGCAGACACCCGCAGCCACCAGTGGGACGGCGGCCGGGTGACCAGAACGGCCACCGCCTCTGTAGTCGGCGTGAAGACCTACACCTGCACCGTCTGCGGAGCCGAAAGAAAGGAAAGCATTCCCATGCTTGATCCGGGGGCGGTCAGCGGTATGCGGATGGCGGGCAACTACAATAACCGTCAGATCCGGCTGAGCTTCAACCGTGCAGACGGAGCCACGGATTACGTCGTCCGGTGGAGGCAGAACGGCGGCAGCTGGCGGAGCATGTGGACCGGCGGAGGAACATCCGCATGGATCACTGGCTTGGGCTCCGGAGCGATGATTGATCTTCAGGTACGGGCATATCGCGCCAGTGACGGCAGGTACGGCCCCTGGTCCGAAACATCTCGTTGTCTGATGAGCACCGTGAACCTGAAGAACGTCAGCGGCGGAAAGAAGAAGGTGACCGTCAAATGGAAGAAGACGGCGGGTGTCACCGCGTATCGGATATACTATTCGACCAGAAGTGATATGCGCGGCGCAGCGGTAAAATCCATCGGAAAGAAAAAGACCAGCTGCACCATTAAGGGACTGAAGAAAAAGACCAGATATTATATCGTTGTTCAGCCTGTCCGTTGGAGCGGAACGGACTATACGGGTATTCAGTCGGGTGCGCGGAGCGCAAAGACGAAGAAATGACAACAGAGAACAGTATGCAGACCATCTGCAGCGGCTTTCTTGAGGAAGCCATGGAGTACAACGATCTCCCGGCACTGGCCATCGGCGTGACGATGGGAGAGGAGGAGTGGATCGGCGCCGCCGGCGTGCGGGACGTGACGACCCGTGATCCTCTGGAGCCGGGGGATGTTTTTCATTGCGCGTCGGTGTCGAAGCTGTTTACGTCCGTGGCGGTCATGCAGCTTGCCCAGGCCGGGGTCATCCGTCTGTCCGACCGGCTCAGCGATCTTCTTCCCGATCTCCGGTTTGCGGATCCCCGGGCGCAGGACATCCGCATCGAGCAGATGCTGTCCCACACCTCCGGGCTGGGAGATGTGGAGGATTACCGGTGGCAGGAGGCGCTGACGGCGGAGTCGGCGCTGTCCGATTACGTGCATTCCGATGAAGTGCTGGGGCTGCCTTTGCTTTGGGCGCCGGGGGAAGGGGGCTTTCGCTACAGCAATACCGCCTACGAGATCCTCGGGTATCTGGTGGCTGTGAAGTCGGCGGAATATACCGGCGGCGGGCATCTGTCCTATGAGGACTTTATTGAACGGTTTCTGCTGAAACCGGCGGGGATGACGGATTCGACCATGTTTACGCCGGGACGGCTGGGGATCGGAGAGGGAGATGACTGCCCGCTGCTGACCGAAGCCATCCGGTCGGGGGGCTTCAGGATGGCGCAGCCTCATGCAAAGGCAACGGACCGCCGCATCGTTCCCATGAAGGTCTACCCCTATACCCGGAGCCACGCGCCCAGTTCCACGCTTACATCCAGCGCGGCGGATCTGCTGAAGTGGGCCCGCGTCCACATGGACGGTCTGGGTGGAACAGGCGGAACCATATTGCTGCCGGCGTCCGGCTATGACTGGATTCGCCAGAAACGTGCGCGTGTGCCGAATAACGGCGAAGGAATGGGAATGGGGTGGTTCATACGGGAGCAGAATGGATGCAGGCTCTTCGGTCATGAGGGGACGGACGATGGATTCCGGGCGAGCCTGTGGATCTGCCCGGAGAGGCGGATCGGGATCGCGGTTCTCAGCAATCTGTCCGGTGCGCCGGTGAAGCGGCTGAACAAAAAACTCTTCGACCGGCTTGTTCCCAGCCGCTGACCGACCGGAAACGGCCTGCGGTGAAGCGGCTGAACAGGAGAGTGCCCGTTCAGCTTACTCCTCTTCTCCGCTGAAAATATGGAGGAAGGTTTCGAACCGCTCGATGTCGCCGTGTATGAATTCAAAGAGCACGGGTTCAATAAACTTGTATTTCCCGTGAGGCAGAAGATAGGGAGCCAGCACGCTTTTTTTCAGGGTCATTCCCAGATGGCCGGCATCCTCCACGCTGTAGGCGGCGGTAATCAGCTGACCGCCATCGGACAGGAAATAGACGCCGGCCACATCGTTGTTCAACTGAAATTCAGGGCGGTTTACGTGGCCGTTATTCGGCCGGTAGGCCATGAAGAGAAGGCCGTTTTCACAGCAGGTCATGGTCGCATGAAAGCCTACGCTGAATTCGTCGATGTTTTCTTCCAGTTCCTCTTCGGAAAGAAGAAGCTCATAGACGTTCACGTATTCCGTCTTTCTCAGGATGAGCGCGGCTTCCGATGTGCTGACGGGAAAACCGCTGCAGTACTCCAGACCGGCGATCTTCCGGTCCCGGACGAGAACACGGGATACAATCACTTCGTAACGCCCGTCCATTTCCACCAGAGATTCACAGAGATATTCCCTCGTTTCGGTCTGCGGGAGGGGGCTGCCGCAGGCGCTGTCCCGCGCGGATGTTCGTTTGTCCGCTCCGGGGGGGTGCTCCGACGGTTTCCGGTCGATGACGTTGCGGCAGAAGGTGGCCCGGACATAACGGTCATACAGATCCACCGGCACAGTGTCATCGAGGGCAAGAAAGTGGGCGCCTTCGTGATCCTGTCCGAAACAGCGCATCAGGAAGTAGTTGATCAGCTGATAAACGGAAGAGATTTTTGTGCAGATGCGCTCCATCAGCGCCTGTTGCTGGCCGGGATCCGGCGTCATGTTCGGCGTGAACAGGAAACCGTAATTGTCCAATCCCGCGGGCATGGGAAGGCCCCGCTGCAGATTGAAAACCCGGTATCGGCACATGAGTTGGCGCAGTTCTGTTTCGGACAGATCAATCTTTGACGCGCCGAGGCCGCCGATCATGGCCTGCTCACGTTCTTCCACTTTCTTCGTATCATTGACGCGGATCTCGTAATAAGTTTCCAGACCGGTCTCTTCGCAGTCAATGTAGAAGAACTGGTGAAGGTCACCCCAGGTCACCGGATCGGAGGAAGCGCTGCCATTGTCCATATCGGAGGCGGCGTTGCCTTTGCCCGGTTCCGACTCCTCCAGCGTGTCCAGATGCCAGTGGGCGTAGACCGCCAGCACGCCCATGAGGCGGGTGTCGGTTACGTAGGCGGAGATGAAATGCCGATTAACTTCCGAAATCTTCAGTTTCTGTCCTCCGGCAAGAATCCGGGGCGTGGATGCGCTCATCAGTCTATCCTCTCATTCTGACGCTTATCTGCTCACAATTATACGGCCGCAGCCTCAGGGAATCAAGGACGAAGAAATCCCACACGATCAGAGACCGGAACCATGGGTCGAAATGCGGTGTTGACCTGCTTTTTGAAGTAGTCTATAATGCAATGGAGTATGCATCTGAACAGAAGGAGATAAGCAGATGAAGAGACTGTTTACATCGGAATCGGTGACGGAGGGTCATCCGGACAAAATCTGCGATCAGATTTCGGACGCTATCGTCGATGCGATTCTGGAGAAGGATAAAGAAGGCCGGGTAGCCGCGGAAACCACGGTGAATACCGGTTATGCCATGATCATGGGGGAAATCACCACGGATTGTTACGTGGATATTCCCAGGATCGCCCGAGAGGTCATCACGGATATCGGCTATACCCGGGCCAAGTATGGGTTCGATGGAACTACCTGCGCCATCATGACGTCCATTGACGAGCAGTCGCCGGACATTGCCATGGGCGTGGATGAAGCGCTGGAATACCGGGACGGATCTCTGGAACACGAGCGGGACGCGCGGGAGGAAACGGGCGCAGGTGATCAGGGCATCATGTTCGGCTTTGCCTGCAACGAGACGCCGGAGTTCATGCCATTGCCCATCTCGCTGGCCCATCGGCTGGCCCGCCGGCTTGCCGAGGTGAGAAAGGATAAG
>JAUNRL010000102.1 GCA_030535715.1 Bacillota bacterium | reverse complement strand
GGTGCAATCACGTTAGGACTGGTCAATGTGTTCTGGACGCAACCGTACCGGCAGAATGCTAACGCCTGTATCTATCTGGCGCTGAGCGGCGAAGCTGCCGGAGAAACTTTTAACACACCAGATGCATCCTATGCGGCTTTCGCGTCGGAAGCACCGGCCGGGCTGGCTGAACCGGAGGCTCCGGCGCCTCATGCCGGAGACGAGCCTCTGGAATAAGTGGCCGGCTGAAAGCACGCTTTTCGAAGGCGTCTCCGCCATCGCCTCTATCCGGCGGGATGATGAGTAACCTCGTGAACATCCGCGCGGGCATTTCAGGCTAGAATTTTATAGTAGAAACCCGATTAAAAAAATGGTACAATATTACACCGTACCATTTTTTTTGGTGCACAGCATGGATTATACGAAGGAGACAGATGATGGGAGAGATCAGAAAATTCAAGAGAGTCCTCGTGGCGAACAGGGGAGAAATCGCCATTCGGATCTTCCGGGCCTGCAAGGAGCTGTGGATTCGAAGCGTAGCCATCTAGTCCGAAGAGGATAAGAATACATTGTTCCGGACCAAGGCGGACTCATCCTACCAGATCGGCAAGGGTAAGGCCCCGGTGGATGCCTATCTGGCCATGGACGAGATCATCGAGCTGGCCAGAGCCAAGGGCATTGAGGCCATCCATCCTGGATACGGATTTCTGGCGGAAAATACGGCTTTCGCCAGAGCCTGTGAGGCAGCCGGGATTGTCTTTATCGGCCCGGATTACCATATGATGGATCAACTGGGAGACAAGGTGAAGTCCAAGATCATCGCCAATTCTGTGGGCGTGCCCACGATCCCGGGCAATATGGAGACCGTTCCCGATGTGGAGACGGCGCTGGCCTTTGCCGGGGACTGCGGCTATCCGGTCATGCTCAAGGCGGCGGCCGGCGGAGGCGGCCGGGGCATGCGGATTGTGAGGAGTGCGGAGGAAATGAAGGATCAGTTTGCCAGCGCCAGGAGCGAGGCGGCCAAGGCTTTCGGTATCGACGACATCTTCATTGAAAAGTATCTGGAGAGGCCGAAACACATTGAAGTGCAGATTCTGGGTGACAGCTGCGGTAATGTGGTCCATCTGCATGAGCGTGACTGCTCTATTCAGCGGCGCCATCAGAAGGTGATTGAGTTTACGCCGGCCCTGAACATCTCCGAAACGCTCAGGGACAGACTATGCGCTGATGCCATCCGGATTGCCAGAGCGGTGAATTACTGCAACGCCGGCACGGTGGAATTCCTCATCGACAAGGATGAAAACCACTATTTCATTGAAATGAATCCCCGGATTCAGGTGGAACACACGGTCACGGAGATGACCACGGGGATTGATCTGGTACAGGCGCAGATCCTGATTGCGGAGGGGTACGCCCTGGATTCTCCCCGGATTAATATCCGGCAGAGCCGGATCCAGCCCAGGGGATTCGCGATCCAGTGTCGGGTGACTACGGAAGATCCCATGAACAGCTTCGCCCCGGATACAGGTATCATCACCAAGTACAACAGCCCCGGCGGCTTCGGCATCCGGCTGGATGCGGGCAACGCTTTCGTGGGGGCGGAGATTTCTCCTTACTATGACAGCCTTCTGGTGAAGGTGACTTCCTGGGCGCGCAGCTTTGATGACGCAGCCGATAAGGCGGCCAGAGCGCTGAAGGAAATGAACGTCAAAGGTCTGATGACCAACCGGACCTTTCTGCTGAACGTACTGAATCATCCGGTCTTCCGGGACGGCAAGTGCGATACGGGCTTCATCGCCGACAATCCGGAGCTGCTGAACGTGGCGCCCAAGGCGGACAGGGAAAGGAACGTGCTGAACTTCCTGGGCGACAAGTTCGTCAACGGAAACAAGGGGCAGAAGCCCCAGTTTAACGTGCCCGTCTTCCCGAGAATCAAGCCGGAGGAGATCGCGCCGCTTAAGGGAACCAAGCAGCTGATGGATGAACAGGGACCAGAGGGTGTGGTGAAATGGATTAAGGGACAGGATAAGCTGCTGATGACCGACACCTCCATGCGGGATGCCCAGCAGTCGCTGATGGCCACCCGGGTGAGGACGGTGGATATGGAAAAGATTGCGCCGGCAGTCGCCCTGTACGGCAGGGATCTGTTCTCCCTGGAGATGTGGGGCGGAGCCACCTTCGATACGGCTTACCGGTTCCTCTACGAGTCCCCCTGGGAGCGGCTGGAGACCCTGCGGGCGAAGATCCCCAACATCATGTTCCAGATGCTGATCCGCGGCGCCAACGCTGTGGGATACAAAAACTACCCGGATAACGTCATCCGCCGATTTGTCAAAGAGTCGGCCGCATCCGGCATTGATATCTTCCGGATTTTTGACTCCCTCAACTGGATTCAGGGCATGGAGGTCGCACTGGATGAGACGCTGAATCAGGGCAGGCTGGCGGAGGCCTGCATCTGTTACACCGGCGACATTCTGGATGGGAAAAGAGACAAATACAGCCTGAAATACTATGTGGATATGGCCAAAGAGCTGGAGAGGCGGGGAACGCATATCCTGGGCATCAAGGACATGTCCGGACTGATCAAGCCCATGGCAGCCAAGAAACTCATCGAGGCCCTCAAGAACGAGATCGGCATTCCCATCCATCTCCACACCCACGACACCAGCGGCAACGGCGTTGCCACCCTGATGATGGCGGCAAATGCCGGCGTGGATATCGTGGACGCCGCCTTCAACAGTATGTCGGGCCTGACGTCCCAGCCTGCGCTCAACTCCATCGCGGCGGCTTTGGTGGGGGACGAGAGGGATCCGGGACTGGATCTGGACGGCATCCAGAAGATCTCCGATTATTGGGCGGACGTGCGGCCTGTGTACAAACAATTCGAGTCGGATATGCAGACCGGCTCAGCGGAAATCTACAAATACGAGATGCCGGGAGGCCAGTACTCCAATCTGAAGTCCCAGGTGGAGAGTTTCGGCCTTGGCCACAAGTTCCAGGAAGTCAAGGATATGTACAAGACGGTCAACGAGATGCTGGGCGACATCGTCAAGGTCACCCCGTCCTCGAAGGCAGTGGGTGACATGGCCATCTTCATGGTGCAGAACGACCTGACGCCGGAGAACATCTACGACAAGGCCAGGGACATCGACTTCCCCGATTCCATCGTCTCCTTCTTCGAGGGAATGATGGGCCAGCCGGTGGGCGGCTTCCCGGAGAGGCTGCAGAAGCTGGTGCTTCATGGTAAAGAACCGATCACCTGCCGGCCGGGCGAACTGCTGCCTGACGAGGACTTTGACGGGATCAAAAGTATGCTCCGCAAGAAGTACGGGCTGGAAGGAACGGAGAAGGAGGCGTTGAGTTACGCTCTCTATCCCAGGGTCTTTGAGGATTACCTGGATTACCTGAAAAACAAAGGCAACTTCCGCTTTATGGGCAGCGACATCTTCTTCCACGGGCTGACGGAGGGCGAGTTCTGCGAGGTCAAGGTCCGGGAGGGCAGGGAACTGGTCATCCGCCTGTCCAACGCCAGAGAGATGGATGAGGACGGTTACCGCAACGTGGTCTTCGAGGTCAACGGTCTGCGCAGCGCGGTGAAGATCAAGGATGAAGCGGCATCCATCGTTCAGACAGGTTCCAAGATCGTCTATGCGGATGCGGAGGATCCGGCGGAAATTGGAGCCAATATTCCGGGCAGCGTTCTGAAAATTCTGGTCGCTGAGGGGGATGAGATCGAGGAAAAGCAACCCATCGCCGTTCTGGAAGCCATGAAGATGGAAACCAGCATTCTGGCATCCATGAAGGGTACCGTGGACAAGATCTACGTCCGGGAAGGTCAGCAGGTCAAGGCCGGTGAGCTGATTGTGAAGTTGAAGTAAGGGGGGAGAAGTATGTTCGACGGACCAATCGGGAAAATCATCCTCTTCTGGGTATTCATGCTCGGTGCCATGTTCTTCGCCCGCGTGCTGAACCTGACTGGCAACACAAGGAGCACGGTCATCTACCTGATCGCCTGCGCCGTCATCTACGTGGTATGGGCGGTCGGCCGGACACTGGCCAAACGCAAACGGGAGAGAGACGAGTAGTATTGAAGCCATAGCCAAAGGAGCCGCTGTTTCAGGGAATAGTCCCGAAACGGCGGCTCCTTTTTTGGTGTAAAAGAAGACAACCGCAGGGCTTTTGCGGTTCCTGCATCAGTCCGTGGTTATGTGAGAACAGTATCGTTGCTCTTTGTTTAATAGTAGACCAGTACCGGCGTATGGTAGTCAACCATGTCGTAGAGATCCGACATCTGAGCAGGCGGACAGTTGACGCAGCCGTG
>JAUNRL010000101.1 GCA_030535715.1 Bacillota bacterium | reverse complement strand
GGGACACCAGATTGCCCAGGTCGTTGGCCAGGTCGTAGTTCAGCCGCTTCAGCATGACCTTGTTGGTGAACATACCGTCCTGGCCGAAGGTGTACTCCCGCAGCAGGAAGTACTTTAGCGCGTCAATGCCGTAGCAGTCAATGAGAACCACCGGATCGATGACATCCTGACCCTTGGCGGCTTTGGATTTGGAGACCTTCTCCCCGCCCAGAAGCAGCCAGCCGTGGCCGCGCACCTGCTTCGGCAGCGGCAGACCCGCACTCATGAGCATGGCCGGCCAGATGATAGAATGAAACCGGACGATCTCCTTGCCCACCAGATGAACATCCTCCGGCCAGTACTTATCGTACTTCTCCGGTTCATCCGGCCATCCCAGGGCTGTGATATAGTTGGAAAGCGCGTCCAGCCAGACATAGATCACATGCTTTTCGTCGATGGGCACTGGGATGCCCCAGTCAAATGAAGACCGGGAAATACACAGATCCTCCATGCCCTGCTCAATGAACGCGATCATCTCATTGCGGCGGGACTCCGGTTCCAGGAATTCCGGGGTCTCCCGGAAGATCCGCAGCAGCTCGTCCGCGTATTTGCTGATCTTGAAGAAGTACGCCTCCTCTTTGTCCCTGGCGACTTCCCGGCCGCAGTCGGGACAGTACTTGCCGTCCACCAACTGATTCTCTGTCCAGAAGGATTCGCAGGGCGTGCAGTACCAGCCTTCGTACTCACCCTTATAGATATCACCCTTCTCGTACATCTTCATGAACAGCGCCTGAACACGCTTGATGTGCCGCGGCTCCGTGGTCCGGATGAAGTCGTCGTAGGAGATCTCCATGGTCTTCCACAGCGCCTTGATGCCGTCCACCACCTCGTCCACATACTGCTGCGGACCGACGCCCTTCTCATCGGCCAGAGTCTGAATCTTCTGCCCATGCTCATCGGTTCCCGTCAGGAACATGACGTCGTAGCCCTGCAGCCGCTTGAAGCGCGCCATGGCATCGGCCATCACCGTGCAGTAGGTGTGCCCGATATGCAGATTCGAGCTGGGATAATAAATCGGTGTTGAGATGTAATACGTTCCTTTGTCTTTTGCCATTTTTCCTTGTCCTCTTTTCTCCGCGGCAGATGAGCCGCGGCAGATCGTTGCTTTTGCAAAAGCAATCCCGCCTCAGCCGCATTGCCCGCTCTGACCGTTCCCCGGATTGCGATGGCAGCCGTATGGAATCCCCGTTCCTCACAGTATGTCGCGAAGTTCGATCAGCGCATTGTCGAAGTTCCGGTCGCCGTAAAAGCACCACGGGAACCGCCATGGCCCCGCCGCCCCGGCTATTTCCCGTCCCATATGGTCGTGCCTCTGCGGATCTGACGGTTGGAATAATCAATGATCAGATCAACGATGTCTTCAATCTCCAGATATCCGCTATCCAGACACAGATGATAGTTGATGGGCTCGCCCCACTTGTGGCCGGTGTGATAGGCATAGTAATTTGCCCGGGCCTTGTCCGTGTCCTTCATGAGCTTCTTCACGCCCTCCTCCGGCACGCCGTACTCCTTCACCGCGCGCTTGATCTTGTCCGCCTCCTCCGCGTAGATGAACACGTTGGTCGCGTAGGGCAGATCCCGCAGAATGTAGTCCGCACAGCGGCCGACAATGACGCAGGAGCCTTCCTCCTCCGCCAGCTTGCGGATCGTGTCGAACTGCGCCAGGAAAAACCGCTCATTCAGCGAAAGGCTTTCTGGGCCGGCTTCTCCGGTTCCCATGGCAGACGCCAGGCTGTACAGAAAACTGTTTTTCGCGCGCTTTTCGACGCTCTCGATCATCTCCCGGCTGAAGCCCGCTTCCTCGGCGATCTTGTCCAGCAGCTCCTTGTCATAGTAAGGAACGCCCAGCTTTTCGGCGAGACGCCGGCCGATCAGTCTGCCGCCGCTTCCGAACTCACGGCTGATGGTAATGACTTTTTTCGAATCGCTGCTCATAGTTAATATCCTCCTGAACGATTAGATTCTCTCAGTTTATTGTACTCTCTCCGCCCGGTTTTGAAAAGGGTGCATTGTCAGTTCGCGGCAAGATCCAGCCGGCTCAAAACGCGTTGTATCCCACCACCTGATCGTCCACCAGCCGCAGCACATATCCGTGACCGGAATCCGGAATCCAGCCGTACATGTTGTCGTGCTCCTCCGGCCAGAGATGAGCCATGATGGCAGAGATGGTTCCCCCGTGGCAGATGACCACACTCAGGGCGTCCTCGCTGTGATGGCGAAACTGCAAAAATCGCAGGCTGTGCCGCCGCCGCAGTTCCTCAAAGCCCCGGATAATCCGCCGGTTGAACTGCCGGATGCTCTCACCCCCCGGCGGAATTTTGTCCAGATCCTCCGCGGTAATCCAGTCCCGGTAGTCCGGATTGTCCAGCAGCTGCTCATAGGTCTTCATTTCAAACTCGCCGAAGTTGATCTCCTGCAGATCCTCGATAACCTCCTGGGGCCTGTCTCCGTAGATCAGTTCCCGGGTCTGGGTCGTCCGCGCCAGACCCGTCGTAAAGAACCGGGCGGCTTCGCTGTCGGGATACAATCCCTCCCCCGCCAACCGCTTCAGCTCGTCAACGCCTTTCTGCGCCAGCGGCACGTCGGTCTGGCCATAGTAAAGCCTGCGCACGTTTCCTTCGGTAATGCCGTGTCTGATCAGACAGATCCTTGATTCCATGTCTTCTCTCCTTTTATGGCGGGGGACATCCGACCCCCCTTTCGCAAAGGCAACGCCGTCTCTGTCCGAAACCCGCCTCTGTCCTATCGGATCCTTTTGCCGATGCCGCAGAACACCCGGTACACTTCCTCCGCCTCGCCGGCCAGATAGATCATCAGTCGCCCGTTCATCTCCCGCCAGGCTCGCTGCTCCGCCTCCATGGGCACGATGCCCTGGGAAATGTCCCGGATGATCAGCACCTTATCCTGCCACTGCTCCCGCCGCGCCCGAAACCAGTCCGCCGCCTCGATTCCCTGCCGCGTGCAGGCCAGGGTGAAAATCTCCAGCCCGCAGACCGCATCCGCCGAAAAGTCGGGCAGGCAGTCCGCCACGCTTTTCACGCCCGGCAGCTTCTCCGCGTATGCGCACTTTCCCTGATGCGCCCCGCCAAAGATCAGGATCATCGCTTCCTCCTATACCAGCCCGGACAGCAGTGCCGCCGTCAGCAGGCCGAACATCTCGCCGCTGTTAATCATATGACCGGAAATGTCCCCGTTCATTCCGCCCAGAGCCTTTCTGTCCAGCGCCCCGATGATCAGCGCCACCGCGAAGCATACGCCGCCGGACGCCAGACAGACCATCGCCGCCGGCATTTCGCCAAAATTAAACACCGTCGCGGCAATCGCCGCCGCCAGGAGCAGGGTCAGAAGCAGAGCCGGGATTGCCTCTGCCCCCGTGCCGCGTTCCGCCATCTCCCGGTACTGGCTGACCCCCATGGGCGGAGCCGCTATCACACAGATCGCGCTGGCACCCCGGGACACCGCCGCCACCATGGGAAGCACAAGAACCACCACCGGAACCGGGTTCTGGCTCAGCTGGGTCATGGCGCCCAGCACCACCATCAGCATCAGCGCCAGGCCGATGACGCCGAAGGCGCCCGTGTGGGAATCCTTCAGGATCTCCTGCCGCCGACGCAGATCCGGATGCCGGGGCAGCACCGCATCACAGCAGTCCATGAAGCCGTCCAGGTGAATGAAGCCGGTCAGCAGCAACCCGAAAGCCATCACCACCGCCGCCGTCAGCAGAGGTTCCGCGTTCAGCCCGCCCAGCACCAGCCAGACAAGCGCGTCGATCACCCCGAGAAGCGCGCCCAGCAGCGGCAACATAGTCAGCATGGCTGGCCGGTCCTCTTCTCTCCATTGTCTGTACGGGCAGGGGATCCAGCTGAAGCATCCCCACGCCATAAGAAATCCTCGTATGTACTTCACTTCCAGTCCTCCACGCAGCCCGCCGAAACTTCCACGACCCGTCCGCACACCTGCGCCAGACGCCGGTCGATCCGGGCCAGTCCCCGGCGGTAGATTTCGGTCAGGTCTCCCGCAAGCCGCGCCCGCACGTTTGTCCAACGCCGGCTCATCGCACACCGATGCGCCGCACTCATACGTCTCCGCGCTGCCGAAGATATAATCGGAAACGAAGACGGTATTCCCCGTCGCCTCCGCAAAGACAGCGCAGTCCTCCGCCACCCGCCCGGCAGCGTTCCGGTCCGGCTCCCCCTCCGGCGGAAACATTTCGTTGCCCAGAAGAGCCGTCACCGAATCCACCAGAAACACGCCGCGGGGGTCGATATCCGGATCAGCCAGCAGGCCCG
>JAUNRL010000100.1 GCA_030535715.1 Bacillota bacterium | reverse complement strand
TATCGGCGTATTCATCCTCATCGGGATTGCCTTTGTGCCTGCGGATAGTATCCATGATCAGAATCACGGGAATCAGGAAAGCACCGCCGATCAGCGTCCGGATGCCGTTAAACGCGACGGGGCTGATGGTGTCCATGCCGCTTTTCTGTGCGACGAAAGCCGTCCCCCAGATGAACGCTGTCAGGAACAGCATGGCACTGCCGCGAAGTTGTCTTCCCATAGTGATTCCTCCTCCGTGAATGACCCCTGAATCGAGCGAGGGGTTGTTATTACATGGTAACAAAGAAAGAGGGCTTTGCATAGATGCTTTTCGGATGATTCGGCAGACAACGGCTGGCGCGGGCAGGCGAGTATCTTAAAAAAGACGCGCTTGCCGGATGATTTGGTAAGCGCGTCTCAGAGATTGCTTTTGGATGAAGGTCATTTGATTTTGACCTTCCTGGAGTACATGGGTGAAAAGACTCCACAGGCAGTGCTCCTGAAGGAATAAACACTCATCGCCGTTTTCTTGCCCCGGGACTCTCTTCGGTTGAACGGTAAACTTCAGCTTCTTTACCAAAAGAGTCTGGTTTGCGTCCGCCGGCATCGCGGAACGCCCGCCGGGGTGGGATTGCCTTTGAAAAAACTCCGTCCCCACGCTGGCATTTCCCCGCATTTCGTGTATAATGAAAGAACAACAGAAAACAGCTGGGGGAGCTTTTGCTGAGAGTCATCGATACGATGTGACCCTTAAGACCTGATCCGGATAATGCCGGCGCAGGCAAGCGAGAATCAAGGCTTTCCTCCTGCATGCAGTAAGGAGGTTTTTCTTATGAGTTTACAGGATTTCTTCAGTTCGACGGCGGGACAGATCTGTTCCGTTGCCGTGATCGTTATTTTGTTCGGCCTCATCATGTGGTCCGGGCAGAAAAAGAAAATGGAGCCCAGAGTCATGGCGATCTGCGCGCTGCTGGTTGCCCTGTCCGTCATCCTGAGCCAGATCACCGTATTCCGGATGCCTCAGGGTGGAGCCATCACATTCCTCGGTATGCTGCCCGTCGTTCTGTGCGCCTACTTCTACGGCGTCCGCCGGGCGCTGATGGCGGGGATGTGCGTCGGCCTGGTCTATCTGGTATTCAACCCTTATGTCATTCATCCGGTTCAGCTGCTGCTGGACTATCCGCTGGCTTTCGGCGCGCTGGCCGTCGGCGGCATTTTCGCCGGAAGGAAGCGCGGACTGGCTTTCGGCTATGTTTTCGGCGTGTTCTGCCGCTACATCTGCAACTTCCTGTCGGGGGCCATCTTCTTCGGAGCCTACGCGCCGGAAGGCTTCAACGCGGTGGCGTGGTCTCTCTGGTACAACGCCACCTACCTGGGCGTGGAGATGATTTTCACGCTGATCATTCTCTGCCTGCCGCCCGTCCGCAGACTCTTCAAGCACCTGAAGTACCTGGCGGGGGATCAGAGCATCGCGGCGCAGCGGGCGGAAACGGAAGAGGAGAGCCCACAGACTTCCGGAAATTAAAAGGCGATCCCGGTGCGGGCGCATACGGCCTGTCTCCGGCGGGGTGTGACGGCGGCGGAGACAGCGAGGAAAAAGGCAACGCCGTCCCGGACGAATTCTGACCTTTTTTCCCGGTCCCACGGAAAATGTGATACAATCTAATTAATGTTGTTTTGCATGGAGGAGAACCATGAGCAAGGTCCTGATCGGCATGGACAGAAGCGGCTCCCTCCACATTTATATTGCGGTTACCACGGACATGATCCAGCAGGCGGCAGACATCCACCGGGCCACGCCGCTGGCTTCGGTCGGTCTTGGCTGCGTGCTGACGGCAGCCGGACTGACGGGCATCATGCTCAAGGATCCGGACAACAAGCTCACGGTTATTTTCAAAGGCGACGGGCCAGTGAACTGCAGGGCCAGTTCTGCCTGAAAAAATATCCGTTTGACCGGGGAGATCTGGAGGAGATTCTCTGGCAGATGCGGTAAGGCAATGGGATGAAAGGGATAAGCAAATGAAGGAAGTCATGATCAGAATCAAGGGGAAGCAGATCCATAGAGATCAGGGTGACGAGGAAATGGAATTCGTTACCGAAGGCAAACTGTACCGCAGGAATGGTACGGTCTATCTGCTCTACGACGAAACGGAGCTTTCCGGCGTTCCGGGATGCCAGACCCGGCTGCGTCTGCGGGATGGAGAGATTCAGATGAAACGGTTCGGCGAGGGCGCGGACGGAACGGAGATTCTCTTCGAAAAGGGCAAGCGCTACACGGGGGTTTATGACACGCCCTTCGGCACCATAGAAATGGAGGTGCTGACCAACAACGTGGCCAGCAACATTTCGGAAGAAGGTGACGGCAACATCGATATCGACTACGACATCAGCCTGAAAGGGCTGGCGGAAGGCCGCAACGTACTGAGTATAACACTGATGTGACAGAACCAATGGTTGGAGGTGAACAATGGCGAAAATCGGGTTCAGCGCGGAGAAGTATATTGAAGAGCAGTCCAGATATATTCTGGAACGGATCGAAAGCGGGAGCAGTCAGCGGCTGTACCTGGAATTCGGTGGCAAGCTGGTGCAGGACAAGCATGCCATGCGTGTCCTGCCGGGCTTCGACGAAAACGCGAAAATCAAGCTGCTGCAGAAGATGAAGGACCAGGCGGAGATCATCATCTGCGTCTACTCCGGCGACATTGAAACCCATAAAACCCGCCAAGATTTCGGAATCACCTACGATCTGGAAGTGCTGCGCCTCATCGACGTGTTCCGCCGCTTTGATCTGCAGATCAACAGTGTGGTAGTCACTCGCTATGAAGATAATATGCCCTCGGTGGACAAGTTCATCCACCGCTTGGAACGGCGGGGGATCCGCACCTACCGCCACCGGTACACCAAAGGCTACCCCACGGACGTGGACACCATCGTCAGCGAGGAAGGCTACGGCGCCAATCCCTACATCGAGGTGACACGACCTCTGATCGTGGTCACCGGTCCGGGCGGCGGCAGCGGCAAGCTGGCCACCAGTCTGTCCCAGCTCTATCACGAAAATCGGCAGGACCGCAAGGCGCGCTACGCCAAGTTCGAAACCTTCCCCATCTGGAACATTCCCCTCAAACATCCGGTTAATGTGGCCTATGAGGCGGCGACCGCGGATCTGCGGGATGTGAACATGATCGATTCCTTCCATCTGGAAGCCTACGGGGAGATGGCGGTCAATTACAACCGGGACCTGGAGGTCTTCCCCGTCGTCAAGCGGATCATCGAGAAGATCACCGGCGAGGAATCGGAATACCGCTCGCCCACGGACATGGGTGTCAATCGGGCGGGTTTCGGCATCATCGATGACGCGGTCTGCCGGGAGGCGGCCTGCCAGGAAGTCATCCGCCGGTACCTGATCGCCGAGTGCGACTATAAAAAAGGAAGGATCGAAAACAATATTCTGGAACGCAGCAAACTGCTGATGGATGAGCTGGATCTGACAGAAGAGGATCGGAATGTCGTTCCCGTAGCCAGGGACTACGCGGAGAAAAAGCGTCAGTCCAATGAACGCTACGCCAATGTGGTTGTGCTGGCGCTGGAGCTGCCCGACGGGCAGATTATCACCGGCCGCAGCTCCCGCCGGATGGTTGCCGCGGCGGCGGCGATCCTCAATGCGGCAAAGATGCTCAGCGGAATGGCCGATGAGCTCCTGCTGATCTCCCCGAACATCCTGAAGCGGATTCAGGAGCTGAAGACCGACGTGCTCCGCGCCGACAAGACCAGTCTGAATCTGGAGGAAGTGCTGACGGCGCTGACCATCTCCGCGGAAACCAATCCGTCGGCGGAGGTTGCCCTGGGCAAGCTGCAGGATCTCCGCGGATGCCGGGCCCACTGTACGGCGATCTTAAGCGACAAGGACGAGAGCACCCTGAAGGCGATGGGCATTGACGTGACCTGTGATCCGGAGTATGTGACGAATAACCTTTACGATAATTAAAATCGCTTGCCGTGCCAACACCGCTATGTATTCCAGGTATTTCGTGCTGTTTGCCATTCTCTTTACCGGATGGTTTCTGCGAAAGATCAACTTCATCGACGATCAGATGAATCACAGCATCAACAAGCTGATCGTTTACTTTGCCTATCCGTGCATGATCGTGCATAACATCGGGAGTCTGGAAATGGGCCGTGCGGTGGTGGAACAGTTCCTGACGGTTTTCGTGATCAGCTTGGTCTGCTTCTATCTGTACGGGGCGGTGTCCTGGGCGTATGCAAAGGCAAGGCGGTTCCCGAAGCACATCTCCAATGTGGCCGAATTCGCCATGTCCATGCCCAACGACGGTTTCATGGGCTGTCCTGTAGCGATTTTCTTATTGTGGGTGAAGGGGCTGCTGTTGATGCTGGCTCACAAAGAATCGATGTTA
>JAUNRL010000099.1:1433-4456 GCA_030535715.1 Bacillota bacterium | reverse complement strand
TCCAAGACCATGGGCACCACCCTGGATGTGGTCGAGGGTATGCAGTTCGACAGAGGATATTTCTCCCCCTACATGGTCAGCGATACCGAGAAGATGGAAGCGGTTCTGGAGAACCCCTACATCCTGATTACCGATAAGAAAATCAGCAACATTCAGGATCTTCTCCCGCTGCTGGAGCAGATCGTACAGCAGGGCAAGAAGTTGTTTATCATCTGCGATGATCTGGAGGGCGAAGCTCTGGCCACCATCATCGTCAACAAGCTGAAGGGCGTATTCGACTGCGTAGCGGTCAAGGCTCCTGGCTTCGGCGAGAGAAGAAAGGCCATGCTGGAGGACATCGCGGTTCTGACCGGTGCAACGGTTGTTTCCGAAGATCTGGGCTATGAGCTGAAGGAGACTACCCTGGATATGCTGGGCAGTGCGGCTACGGTCAAGGTGGACAAGGAAAACACTGTCATCGTCGGCGGCGCGGGCACGGCGGAGGAGATTGCTGACCGCGTCAATGCGATCAAGGCGCAGATCGAGCAGACCACGTCCGACTTCGATCGGGAGAAGACGCAGGAAAGACTGGCCAAGATGGCCGGTGGCGTTGCCGTCATCAGGGTCGGTGCGGCTACCGAGACCGAGCTGAAGGAAAGAAAGCTCCGCATTGAGGACGCGCTGAACGCTACCAAGGCAGCCGTTGAGGAAGGCATCGTTTCCGGCGGCGGCGTTGCTTTGGTCAACGCTATCCCGGCTGTCATGAAGTATGTCGAGGGTCTGGAAGGCGACGCGAAGACCGGCGGCACCATCATCGTCAGAGCGCTGGAGGAGCCGGTTCGCCAGATCGCGGAAAACGCGGGCTATGAAGGCAGCGTTGTGGTTTCCCAGGTCAAAGAAAGCGAAGAGGGAGTCGGCTTCAACGCCTCCACCGAGGTCTATGAAGACATGATTGCCGCGGGCATCGTTGACCCGGCCAAGGTCACTCGCTCTGCGCTGCAGAATGCGGCCTCCGCATCCGCCATGCTGCTGACCACCGAGGCGGGCGTCACGGACATCAAGGAAGATGCTCCCGCGATGCCTCCCATGGGCGGCGGAATGGGCGGCGGCATGCCGGGAATGATGTAAGCCCCGCGAACCGCCGCGCATTAAACGGCCGGCGCCCCGCAGACGGTTGTCTGCGGAATGCCAGGCATAAACCAGTACCGCGGCCGGATTCGACCGACAATTGTTCATCAAAATAACGGACGCCCCAGATTTGATTCTGGGGCGTTTTTCATTGCCGCGGTGAGGTGTCGGTCATCCATCTGTTTTTTCTCTCAGATCGGCGGTTTCCAAAAGGGGCCAGAGGGCCCAAAATGTAACCCATAGTGGGGCCAACCGCAGATTATACGCCGCCCTTTTCTGGGGCCATGATTCGCCATTGCGTGGGGCCAGCGTCCCCATAATTATACGAATACGGCCCCATGAAAGGGGAACCGACGGAAACCGGATCGCAAACACGGATAGATTTCTGCGTGACTGTATCGGTGGATGCGGGTACAATAGAGACGATATGACGGATCGGAATTGCAAACGCCGGGCGATGCTCATTATGGTCGTGACGGCCTGCCTTTGGAGCATCGGCGGCATCTTCATCGGCGAGGTGCCGGGAAAGTGCGCGCTGATCGGCGCGTGCATCATCATTGCAATGGTCAGCTGGTGGTGCGTTGCCGAGAACCGGGAATGAGGCGGGGTTGCCTTTGCAAAAGCAATACAATCCTGCCCCGGACAGCGGGAAAATGTGGTATACTGATAGCGTGTTTTCAAAGAAGAATTGCTTTTGTAAGAGATACATTTGATATACAGGAGGTATGAGTATGGATCCTAATGTGAGACCGGAAACGATGGAGCGAATCACGACACCGGAACTGGCGCGGGCGTTTATTGATGAGCAGATTGCAGCGGTCAGGGCGCAGGTGGGGGACAGGAAGGTGCTTCTGGCGCTGTCCGGCGGCGTGGACTCTTCCGTCGTTGCGGCGCTGCTGATCCGCGCGATCGGCGATCAGCTGGTGTGCGTGCATGTGAACCACGGACTTCTGCGCAAAGGCGAGCCCGAGCAGGTCATCAGTGTTTTCCGCGAGGAACTGGGCGCCAATCTGATCTATGTGGATGCGGTGGACCGTTTCCTGGATAAGCTGGCCGGCGTGGATGATCCGGAGACCAAGAGAAAGATCATCGGCGCGGAGTTCATTGATGTGTTTGCCGAGGAGGCTTCCAAACTGGAGGGCATTGAGTTCCTGGGTCAGGGAACCATCTATCCGGACATTCTGGAATCCAAGGACGGCATCAAGGCGCATCACAACGTGGGCGGGATGCCGGAGGAGTTCGACTTTGAACTGGTGGAGCCGGTGAAGCTTCTGTATAAGGACGAGGTCCGCGTGGTCGGAAAAGCTCTGGGTCTTCCCGACAGCATGGTTTACCGGCAGCCGTTCCCGGGGCCGGGTCTGGGCGTGCGCTGCGTGGGCGCCATTACCCGTGATCGCCTCGAGGCCGTTCGGGAAGCCGATGCCATCGTCCGGGAGGAGATCGGCAGGATGGATCCGGTGCCCTGGCAGTACTTCGTCGCCATTCCCGATGTGAAGACCACCGGCGTCAAGGACGGAAAGCGTTACATGGGATGGGCAGCCGTCATCCGGGCCATCAACACCGTGGACGCCGTCACGGCCCGGTCCGTGGAGATCCCCTGGGAGATGCTCACACGCATCCGCGACCGGATCGTAGCCGAAGTGCCGGGCGTGAACCGGGTGCTCTGGGACCTGAGTGATAAGCCGGTGAGTACGATTGAGTGGGAATAAATAAGAAAAAACCGGGAGGCGTTGCAAATGCTCGCTTCTCGATTTTATTTTTTGGCTTTTGACTCCAGTTTGAGTGCAATTTGTTTTTATTCCTTCTATAGTGGTTCACTGAATGACATCAGTTCCAGTTCCAGGGCTGCCATCTGATCTTCGTTGCCCTTTATGTATTCTCGTTCCACATCACTTTCCGTATCGGCATACTTCCTG
>JAUNRL010000099.1:0-1423 GCA_030535715.1 Bacillota bacterium | reverse complement strand
CATACAGGTTCGCCCATTTGACGAAGTCGCTGAGAAGTGACTGATCCATCATCTGAAACGATATTCCTGTAACAGAAGGCTTGCCCCTTTTTCCTTCGATGAAGAAGTGGTTGTCAAACAAAGGCGATGCAGTTATGGTCGCGCTCTCGGGCTTGATACCGCCGCCTTTTTCTTTTCGGCCGGTTATACCTATGACTCCAGATTTGTAGAGCATGATCATGAGTCCCATGAGATCTCCAACGGTCTCCAGTCTTAGAATATTGCTGTCGAATTCTCCGAAGGCCAGTGGGCTGATTGACAGAGCTTTCGCGATCCTATCGATCTGCTCTTTCTTAGGCTGCAGTTTATTGATCTCATATTTCCTGATCGTCACAGGGTGGATCCCGGTCGCCTGAGCCAGCTGTTCCTGTGTGATATGGCGCCTTTTACGCATGTATTTGATCTGTTCTCCAATGTTCATTGAGAAACTCCTTTCGTTGCCTTTGCACACACCATAACACACTTGTAGCCAAAAAGCAATAATGTAGCGAAAAAAATACAAAAAATACTTGATAGAGCGAAAACGCTACACTATAATGTAGAACACAGAACAGAGCGAAAAGACTACAACACGAAATGGAGGTGAGTAATTGAAAAACTATATGGATGTAAGAGAAGTATCAGAGGGAATTGGTGTATCCACCTCTAGCGCATACAAGATCATCAGAAAGCTCAATGACGAGTTGAAGGAGAAAGGATACCTGACGGTGGCAGGAAAGGTGCCGGCAAAATACTTCCAGGAACGCTGGTACGGATTTGAAAAGGAGGGCGGAAGACATGAAAGCACAAAGAGATCCTAAGACAGGGAAGTGGTTCATACAGTATCGCTTTACAGACTGGCAGGGCAATAGAAGAAAGTCGACCACGAGAGGGTTCGATACCAAAAGAGAAGCCGAGGCCTGGCTGTCCAAGTTTCTCCAAAAGAGCAAAGCGGACTTCGATATGCCCTTTGAGGAATTCGTCAAACTGTATCTGGAGGATATGGGCAACAGACTACGAGCTACGACCCTGGACAACAAGCGATACATCATCAACGACAAAGTGCTGCCATATAGATAAGGTAATGGTACAGGGACCGGATAGGCAGCTGTATAGAGACAGATATAAAGAAAGGACATAGCACGACTATGAATTCAATAAGCCACATTATTGTTGTTAATAGTTAGAGGTTGAATTATAATGTTTGCAGTACATAAAATGGGAAAGGAGTCATCATGGCAGCAATTGATGATTTGATAAAACAGATTGAAGATCCGGGACTGAGATCTCGAATTGAACAAGAATTCCGCAAGGTCAGCAAAAGGAAGAAAATTGGTCTTGTATTTGAGGAGCATCTTCCGGAGGCTACACCGCTATATGATATTCCTATAAAACAGGGCGCTCT
>JAUNRL010000098.1:2698-4500 GCA_030535715.1 Bacillota bacterium | reverse complement strand
TCCCGGTCGAGGACAGCGGCCAACTGACGGGAGTTCAGCGTTGCCATGCGGCGGATCATCTCCTCATAGTTCTCCAGCGGATGGCCGGTAATGTATACGCCCAGGGTTTCCTTTTCCTGGGCAATCAGCGTGTCGCTGTCAAAGTTGCTGACCTCGGGGAGCCGGCCTGCGTCCTGCTCCGCCATGGCCTCCTCATTGGTCTGGATAAGGGAGAGCTGTCCGTCCAAATTGTTCTTCGCCGTGTGCTGAGCCGATTCCAGCAGGGATTCGTAAATCATCAGATGGGCAGCCCGGTTGGGATTCAGGCAGTCCAGGGCGCCCGCACGGATCAGGCTCTCGATGCCTTTGCGGTTGATCCGATGCACATCCAGGTTCCGGATAAACTGGAAGATATCCCGGGACATCCCCTTCTCTTCCCTGGCCTCAATAATGGCGTCGATCGCACCTTTTCCCAGATTCTTGACGCCCAGAAGACCGAAGCGGATCCGGCCCGTTCCCGGCGCGCCCTCCGGCCCAGCGGAATCGTAGATTACGATAAACTTCTCGCTGCTTTCGTTGACGTCCGGCGGCAGCACTTCGATGCCCATCTCCCGGCAATTGTGGATATAGTTGGCGGTGGAGGAGGCGTCCCCCATGACGCTGGTCAGCAGCGCTGCCATGAACTCCACAGGATAGTGGGCCTTCAGATATGCAGTCTCGTAGGCGAGGACCGCATAGGCCGCTGCGTGGGACTTGTTGAAAGCATATTCCGCAAAGCTGATCATCTGGTTGTAGATTTCCTCCGCCGCCTGGGCGGGAACGCCCCTGCGCACGCAACCGGGAATCTCCACATTGCCCTTTTCATCGGTTCTGCCGTGGATGAAGATCTCCTTCTCCTGAAGCATGACGTCCATCTTTTTTTTGCTCATAGCCCGCCGGACCAGATCCGACCGACCATAGGAGTATCCGCCCAGATCACGGACAATCTGCATGACCTGCTCCTGGTAGACCATGCAGCCGTAGGTCACCTCCAGGATGGGCCGCAGGCTCTCGTGAATGTAGGTGACGTGATCCGGATTGCGCTTATTGTCGATGTAGGTCGGAATGGATGCCATGGGCCCCGGCCGGTACAGAGCGATGCCCGCGATGATGTCCTCGAAGCAGTCCGGCTTCAGGTTTTTCATGAAGGAAGTCATACCGCCGCTCTCCAGCTGGAATATGCCCATGGTATTGCCGGAGGAAATCAGCTCATAGACCGCTGGATCGTCATATTCCATGGCGGAAAAGTCGAGCCTGACGCCGTGGTTCTTTCCGATCATCTCCAGAGCATCCCGGATGATGGTCAGATTCCGCAGTCCGAGGAAATCCATCTTCAGCAGCCCCAGCTCCTCAATGGTGGTCATATTGAACTGGGTTGCTAGCCCCTTATCCGTCAGATAGAGGGGGACGTATTCGTCGAGGCGCTTTTTGGAGATCACCACGCCGGCCGCATGGGTCGACGCATGACGCGGCATGCCCTCGATGGCCCGTGCCATATCAACCACCTGCCGCGTGGTCTCCTCCTCCTCGTATTTCTTCTTCAGATCAGGGCTCATCTCCAGCGCACGGTCGATGGTCATCTTCAGCGCGAAAGGAATTGCCTTGGCAATCGCGTCCGTCTCCTGGTAACTGACGTTCAGCACTCTGCCCACATCGCGGACAGCCTGTTTGGCCTTCATGGTGCCGAAGGTAATGATCTGGGACACGTTGTCGGCTCCATATTTTTCCGTCACATAGTTGATGACCTCGCCCCGCCGCTCGTAGCAGAAGTCGATGTCGATATC